>CAYNVA010000271.1:0-4593 GCA_964400575.1 uncultured Thermodesulfobacteriota bacterium
CATGCGTCAGCCCCTGGAAGACGGCAGGGTTACCATTTCACGGGCTCTCACCTCCATCACCTACCCATCCCGCTTCATGCTGGTTGCAGCCATGAACCCCTGCATGTGCGGCTACTACGGCGATGCCAAGCACGACTGCACCTGCTCGCCCCTGCAGGTGCAGCGCTATATGGCAAAGATCTCGGGCCCGCTGCTTGACCGCATCGATCTGCAGATCGAAGTGCCCTCGCTCAGCTACAAGGAGCTTGCGGATTCCACGCCCTCGGAGTCATCCGCCGTCATACAGGAGCGCGTCAACCGCGCGCGGGCCCTGCAGCACCAGCGCTTTATCCGCACCAAAATCTACTGCAATGCACAGATGGCTTCGCGCCATTTGCGCTCGTGGTGCCAGGTTGATGAAAAATGCCACGCCCTGCTTGAACGCGCCATCGACAAGCTGGGGCTTTCAGCCCGCGCCTACAGCCGGATACTTAAAGTCGCCCGCACCATCGCCGACCTTGATGCACTTGAAAACATCCGTGCTGAGCACATCTCCGAGGCCGTTCAGTACCGCAGTCTTGATAGGCAGTTCAGGTCCTGATAAACACCGCCGGACATTGTCGAGGTAAGCGCTGGCTCAATAATTCGCCCGTCAACTCCAGGATTACAATAAAGAAAAAATTGCGGGTACAAGCAACCGCTTGACAGCAGAAAAACAACAGTTCCAATATTGTTCGCTTTGATCATTTCAGGGATAACACATGAAACAGTTTTTATAAGGCCGATAAGATTGACCTCGAATATCCTCACTTCATCCGACATGTCTGTCAAATTGATCATCTTGCCGATTCCGGCCCAATATATGCTCAAGTCGGGATTCGTGTTGTAAAGAGAACGGATGTAAGCGTCAAAGCGAAGCTCTCATCCTCCGTAAAAATTACCGAATGTGAATAGACTTTATGAATTAAAGGCAAAGGGCTTCTTGACAAGCCAGTAACATTCCATCTTCTGTTCAACAGTTTTCTGGTGAGCGCCAGCCCGATGCCATCTGAACCGTCTATGATCAGCGCATTTCCGGGTGACTGCATTTTAATACCCATATCTTGTAAGGATGCTCTCAGGGCTTTCTTTTATACCCCTGCGGTAATATTTGAGCAGCAAGTCACACCGGTCAGTGAATACGCCGTCGGCGCCGAAACAGTTTACAAGTGTGCCCTGCCAAAGGGTGTCTATCATATAGACATGCACAAACATACCCTTGCTGTGAGCTTTTTTTATATACCGGGGCCAGGCGATGTTAACGACCGGACCTATGCCGTCAGCACAACCGGCCGCATCATTTAAAAATTTATTCAGGCCCGATTCCTTTTCCATATTTTCATTGATGAGATATACTCTCGGTATCTCAGGAGCAGCTTGTTGAAATCGCTTGAGGCTGTCAATGCTGAATGACTGAAATACAATTCTTGATTCATCAAGCCACCCGGCATTTTTAAGTGTTGTAACAATCTTTTTTTCCACACCGGGATTGGCCTCCGGGTTTTTGCTTTCAATATAAAGCCTCTGTCCGGGTCTGCCTGAAGATGCAATTCTTATGACATCATCAAGTGATAAAATTTCAAGTCCCTTATATGAGGGCCTTGCCCTGTCAGGATAGGTGGCGTTGAACCATGAACCCGCATCAAGACTTTTGAGATCATCAAGAGAGAAAGCCGATACAGGGCTCGATTCCCAACCAGGAAAGACTTCGGCGATATTTGTTGTTCTTTCAAGGGTATCGTCATGAAACAGCACAGGAACTCCATCCAATGTGAGTTGAATGTCAAATTCGAGGTAGTCAGCTCCAAGCTCTCTGGCCAGTATATATGCGGGTTCCGTCTCTTCCGGCGCAAGATATGACGCCCCCCTGTGAGCGATAACCGCATGATGGGGCATAGCCTCAGAGTTGCGAATATTGGATGCTGTAAGTGTATCAATGGATATTGATGACAGAATAGTAATGAGCGACAGGCATATAATAATTTTCCTTGTCATTGTTTCTCCGGTTTTTGCATTCTATAGATATCAAGACAATTCAGCATTAGAAAAGGGTAAAGATACAAATTGTCCCCTTTTCCACCTTTCCCAAGGGCCGCTTGAGCAGCTCAAACTGCACAGGGGAACATATAGTTCGACGTTTTCAGACGATGCTGCGACGTAGAGGTCTAACCCTGCAGCACATTTTTTGTTCAGTGCGCTCAATTCACACTGTCGCGGTAAAACCAAAAATGATAGATGCCGTATGGCACGGGCAGGGAACCGGCAAGGGTGAATATATCGTCAGGCAATGTCGCAGAAAGAGGTGTGATTGCAATGTTGAAAGCTATTTTGCTTGTAAAGAGCTGCGGGGTAAATGTCAGGTTGATATCAGCAAACCGCAAACCATTATCACGTGTAATTACTTGCTGGATTGTTTTGTTGTCCGGATCTGCCTGAGCCTCCCACATGCCGTTAAGATTCCCCAGGCCAAAATTTAAAGCATACCTGGAGCGCCTTCTTTTCACCTGCAGAACACCCTCCATATCATAGGCTCTGTCTTCGGCTCTGTAAAACAGGCTGTTTGAAGCACCCCCATGCCCGAAGGGAAGGGAAATGTCGCCTGCCGATTTCAAAAAAGTGAAAAGGTTGCTCGAAATGTTATAGTGCAGCGTGAGCTTGGGGTTATCATCAGGGGCGATTGACTTTATTGAAAGCACGAGAACGGCAAAGCGTATAAAAAAAAACCTGAGATTAATGTTCTGATGCGGGGTGTCCGGACCGGCCAGATAGACCTTGCCGCTACCCAGGAAGGGGAAAAATCTATAGCTGAGAGAAAAACCATCCAGGCCCGCCTCATATTCAACCTTGAAAGCCTCTGCGCGTTCGATTGAAGCCAGCATCACCAGGGCTGTAACCGCACATGCGCATGCTACTCTTTTCATGGTTGCTGTCATATACTCAGCCTTTATTCTCTCCTTGCGGTGTGTGCTGTTCGCAGAGCACCTGTGAAAGGTACCGTATCTGCGCCCTGCTTTCAGCAGGGGTCAGTCCGCCCTTCCTTGCGGCAGAGAGTTGAGACAAGCCCGTTGCTTTTCCAATGCCACTCAACTGCCTCCGGGGGAAAGTAGCAGTCTGTGCCCCTCTTGCGATGATAAGACCTTGTCTACTCATTTCAATAATATTATACCAAACCTAATAATTTTAAGCAAGGCATACAATGATTAAATCTAATAAAATTTTAACTAAAATGAAATAATTATATTTAATATTTAAATTAAAATGAAAATAATTTCAAATTTTATTTTAATTGGCACAATAATAATCTTTTGTTGCAAGTCTCACAGGTGAGGCGTTTTTGCGTTTTCCCGATTCAAAAAATTGTCAATGCGCAGTAAAAAGCCGTGGCAGGTTTTGGGGCGTTGCTCCCAGCTTGCCTGCGTCAGGGAGGCAATGACTAATTAGTTGAGCAGTGTAACCGGCTGCAGCCGGTCGGGAAGACGGGCTTCAGAAGCCCAGCTCAGGCCAGAGACGAATTCAATTTCAAAAAAACCGCGCAACTCTTATCTTGTGTCCAGGGTACAGTATGCGCTATAATATATTTATAAGTCTATAATTAGTAAAAGTTTTACGTCTATATATATAGTAATAGGTTTTGCAACCAGCCGAATCATACAAAAAAGGGGCGCCGTCTTGAACGAGGGGATGTCAATCAATACTGCCGTATTGACAGGAATTACCGAAATGAAATGGATCTATAACGCTCTTGAAGCGTCAATGCCGCAGAGCGCAAACGTCTGCATTGCCGTTGCCAGGTCATCATAAACAGACTGGCAAAATCCGCTGTCGTAAAAACTTTTAGGGAGGGGGCGCACAGCCATGTTCAGATTCTTTTTAAAACGCTACCTTTATAAAATCTCTTCGCAGCGCGGCCTTTTCATCCTGGCCCTGATTCCGGCATTGATCTATCTTGCCGCGGCCGCCATGCAAATGGACCGTTTCAAAATTTATCAGAAAATAAAGATCGAGCCGGCCACGCCGCTGGCATTGTCAAACAGCCCTTCGGATTTCACGTCGGTCGCCTGGTTCCTGGCACACCCCGATGAGCTGTTTCTGGATGCCTATACGCTTCAGACGCTGAGCCGTGAGCTGCAGAAGGAACTGCCGCCTCAGCCGGCCATCACGACAGAGGCTCAATTGACGCAGAGCATCAAAAGCGCACTGTCTTTGTCCTATGAAAAAGATACGCTCCGCATAAGCTACAGCGGCATCAATCAAGGGATGGGTGAATTTCTAGCCGCTTTTTATACAAAAAAAATAATGAAAAAGGCCGAGGACGGCGTAAAGCGGCAGGAGATGCTGCTGGCCAGGCAGATGCAGCAGGAAGGCAAGGTGACGCCCATCCCGAAATCGCCGCCCTATAGTGAACTTAAAGGCGGGCTGACAGTTGAAAGTGAAAGGGCGCTGTGGAGAAACGAACGGCTCCCGATGACACTGCTGCTGCTTGCTGCCGGCCTGGCTGCGGTGCTTGTCTGGATCGGCATTCTGGAACTGCTCGACACGTCCTTCAAGTCAGAGCGACAGGTAGCGCGCATGCTG
>CAYNVA010000272.1:0-3303 GCA_964400575.1 uncultured Thermodesulfobacteriota bacterium
TTGGACGTGAGGGAATACATGATGAACTTGATAATGTTGTCATAGATACGTCGGCCTTCCCTGACCGATTTCACAATGGTTGCGAAATTGTCGTCAAGCAGGATCATGTCGGAGGCTTCCTTGGCAACATCGGTTCCGGTAATGCCCATGGCAATGCCGATATTGGCGCTTTTGAGTGCGGGGGCATCATTGACACCGTCGCCGGTCATGGCGGCAAACTGCTGCCTGTCCTGCAGGGCACGGACGATTTTGAGCTTCTGCTCGGGCGCCACCCTGGCATACACGCCGATATGGTCGACCTTGCGCTCGAACTCCTCTAGGCTCAGCTGCTCGAGCTCACGGCCGGTCAGCACTTCATCATCCCCGTTTATAATGCTCAGCCGCCGTGCAATAGCCCGGGCGGTAACGGGGTGATCGCCGGTTATCATAATGGGCCGGATGCCGGCGCTGCGGCACAGCTCGACTGCCTCGCGGGCTTCCTCGCGGGGCGGATCGATAAGGCCTACAAGTCCGATAAACTCCAGCTGTGTTTCCACATGTGAGGCCAGCAGCTCCGCAGGCTCGTGCTCCCACCGGCGCATAGCAAAGCCCAGCACCCGCAGGCCCTGCCCGGCAAGCCCGTCGGCTGCCGCATGCAGAGCGCTATGCTCGGCCGGGCTGCCCTCCACAGGCTGCGGGCAGTGCGCGAGAACAGATTCAAGGGCCCCCTTGGTGAAGGCCACTATGCTGCCGTCGGGAGAGCGGTGGAGCGTGGTCATCATTTTGCGCTCGGAGTCAAAGGGCAGCTCGGCAATGCGCGGGAATTTTTTTTCAAGAGGCGCTTTCTCAAAGCCCTTTTCACGGGCAAACTGCCACAGGGCTGTTTCCGTCGGGTCGCCGTAGACCTCGCCCCCGGCATCTACATAGGCATCATTGGAGAGCGCCATGGCGCGCAGCAGCGTTTCCTGCTGCGGACCGGCAGCGGCAAATTCGGGCAGGCGCTGACTGTCGAACAATGCAGTGCCGTCATGCACGGCCTCGACTGTCATTTTATTCATAGTGAGCGTGCCGGTTTTATCAGAGCAGATGCAGGTGACCGACCCCAGGGTTTCGACCGCCGGAAGGTGCCTGATCAGCGCGTTCTGCTTCACCATTTTCTTGGCGCCGAAGGCAAGGGATATCGTGATGACGGCAGGCAGGGCCTCGGGTATTGCTGCAACAGCCAGGCTCACAGCGGTCAGGAACATGAGCACCAGCGGCTGGCCCTGCGCGAGGCCGGTTGCAAAAATGACTGTAACGACTGCAAGTATCACGAAAGCCAGGCGCTTGCTGAACCGGTCGAGCCGGTGCTGCAGGGGCGTGCGCGACCCCTTTTCTTCTTCCAGCATATGGGCGATTCTGCCCAGCTCGGTTTGCATGCCGGTTGCCACAACCAGGCCGCTTCCTCTGCCATAGGTTATGGCTGTGCCGCTATAGACCATATTGGCCCTGTCACCGAGCGGCAGCGCTTCGTCCTCAAGCGGCTGTATATGCTTTTCAACCGGCACGGATTCGCCGGTGAGCGCCGATTCAGCAGCCCGCAGCTGCGCGCTTTCAAGCAGGCGCATATCGGCAGGCACGATTTTTCCAGCCTCCAGCAGCACCACATCGCCGGGCACGATATCGCAGGCTGCTATATTTTGGGGAGAGCCGTCACGCAGAACCGCAGCAGATGGCGCTGCCATGCTCCGCAGCGCAGCCATTGCTTTTTCAGCCCTGAATTCCTGAAAAAAACCGATAACGGCGTTGAGAACCACAATGGCGAGAATGGCATAGGCCTCAACCGGATCACCCACCACGCCGGCGATCACGGCAGCTATGAGAAGGATTATGATCAGGAAATCCTTGAACTGATCAATGATCATCATAAGCGGTGAGCGCCGGGCGCCTTCCTTCAGCATATTCGGGCCGGATCGCTCAAGCCGCTGCTCTGCCTCATGAGCGCTCAAGCCTGAGCTGGACGCAGCAAGCTCCTGCAGGGTTTTATCTGTCGTCCTCGTGTGCCAGGCTAAGGGGGCCTTTTCTATGGGGTCGCTCATGGAATTGTCTCAAAAGATGTTGTCGATTTTTGCTTTTCAGGCACGAACAGCACAGGCTGCATAGTGCACTAATGGTGTATGCTACGGCTGTGCGGAAAATTGTCCGGATGGAGAGCAGCGTCTATTGTTTAAAAACTGAAAACAGCTTGTGAAGCACCGGTGTGCCGAGTTTTGTCACTTCCTCAAGTTCCCCTGCATCAAGCCATATACCCAGGCATGCCGAACATCTATCGACTTTGATCCCCCGGTAATCGATTTCCACCAGTTTCATGCCGCACTTGGGGCACCACATATAATGCAGTTCCTGCAGCAGCTTTTTTTCTTCTGCTGCAAGCTTGTTCTGCTTGTCCTGCTCAGTTTTTTGCAGGCGCTCGAACTCCATCCGGGCAAAATATTCCTCTTCATGTTCGGTCGGTTTGATAGGCATAGCATTTCTCCTTTCCAGAACAACAATAGCTATTGTCGGTTATTGATATCAAAAATCAGAAGATATTTCCACGATAATACTCGTAATAATGTTTTAATACTACTCTTGTCTTGTACCTGCTGTATAGGGCTTTGCATAACAGTGCCGCGATCTCGGAATACAACAATAAAAAGTATTTGCATTATGGCCCTCTGATACTAAACGAAGGAAGGCAGACATTAATTCGTGTTTTTGTTTCGCCACTGCCGCAAAATTTCAATCACGCCGGGCAGAACGGAAATCACGATGATGGCCATGATGACAAGGGTGAAATTATTTTTAACAACGGGAATGGTGCCGAAAAAATACCCGGCAAGCGTCAGCGAGACTATCCAGACAATACCGCCCACAATATTGTAGGCAATGAATTTTCCGTAGTTCATGCTGCCGATGCCGGCCACAAAAGGGGCAAAGGTGCGGATAATGGGGATGAAGCGGGCAATGATGATGGTTTTGCCGCCGTATTTTTCATAGAACTCATGTGTGCGCTCAAGATGTTTTTTATTTAGAAAGCGCGATTTCTCTTCATGAAAAACTTTCGGCCCCAGGTAATGGCCTATCCAGTAATTGACCGTATCACCGGCAATAGCGGCAATCGCCATACACACCATGGCCACAGTCAGGTCAAGCGAACCCAGAGCGGCAAAGGTTCCCACTGCAAACAGCAGTGAATCGCCCGGCAGCACGGGTGTTATCACCAGCCCGGTTTCGCAGAAAATTATCAAAAAGAGAATCGCATACGACCACAGCCCCATAGTCTGGATCATCAGATCGAGGTAT
>CAYNVA010000273.1:0-5245 GCA_964400575.1 uncultured Thermodesulfobacteriota bacterium
GGCAGAGAAGAAACGGAAAGCTCCGCAGGCTTATTTTCCTGATTTTTCATAGCACCACTCATTTTCAGCTTCATTCAGCAATTAACTTTGGGATAAGCAGAATATAAAATGAGCGCGGTTGTGTGTCAAGGCAAATGATGAGGCAAGATGTGGACCAGGGTTAGGTGCTAAAAGAACCGTAATGTGGAATTTTGGGTGGCCAAACAAGGGCACCAGATATTATGATTAATCGCATTCAGAGTCAGGAGTCACGCCCCCAAAACCGCAGCCCCATATCTCGCCCCGACATTTTCCTTGACCCTCAATCGCCCTTAACCTATATTTGTTCTATTCTCAAGCGAGTTCTTATCAGTACCTATTCAGGAGGAAAATGTATGAAAAAGAAAGCTTTAGTAGCAATGGCGACTTTGGCCGTAATGTTTTACTCCGTGTCCGCATTTGCGGCGGCGGGAACATGTCAGGACTGGAAGGGGTTGTGGGAATTCACCTATGACAATGCAACATCCACAACATTCTGTTTTGACAATAAAACAGCAATAGACAATGCCTCACTTATACTGTGCGTCGACAATGCTTCAATAGCAGACAATTGCACATGCATATCCGGCATAGACCCGGACAACGCGTCTCTGGGTATTGACAATTCGACAGTTCCGTATGAAGAATGCGACAATAATTCCGAAGCCGGCTGCATTTTTGTTAAAAATCCAGTGTACAAAAAACTCTCGGTCGCAAAAGGCAAATATCAAGTCATAATAACCGATGCTATAGAAGGAGATGACCCAAGGCTCACCTGCATTGCCAGCATCTCCCCCAACGCCTGCATGGCAACCTGCATGGCAACCGGCAAGCGTGGTACGCAGGATATAACCATCACTGCACCTGATAATGCTACGCTGAATAATGCTTACTATAATAAGTATTACCCCAATGTTGCAAAGGGCTCGTACATTGTGCAGGAAGGCGCTGGACAGTCTCTTATGACAGTAGCTCAGACGCGGGTTCTTAATTCTAAATTCAAGAGCGATAACTTTACGGCTGAAAGCCCCTACTGGAATATACCAGGCCTGGTAAGTGGCAAGTTCGTAAGAGAACTAACCTGTGATGATCTCGACAACTGCACTGAGGAGAAGGACTGCGTACTGAATATCGTTCCCAAGAAGATTTTCATGCTGCTTTCTTTCATCAATCCGATTGTGCCCTTTGTGATCAGCGCCGAGCGTGACGGCGATATCGAATTTTCACGTCCTATTGTTATCGATTGGGGTACGGATGCCATCAATGACCTCATCCGGATCAGAATCGGCAAGAGAATCATCTTCGGCTTAATGTTGAAACGCCCCTTAAAGCTTGAATCCGATAATTATACGGTGACCGTGACCTACGGCGACAACGACACCGAAGAGTGCGGAACGATCGAGGTAAAGTAAGCCTCACTTGTTTCTGACCGGATTTTTACTGCGCGTGCAGTAAAATGATGCAGGCAAAAGGCCTGATGTTCAGGCAACGATTGGCTATAGCCCGCCGCTAAGGGTAAGCAGCACGCAGAGTGCTTTAAATGATTGTGCCGATGGTGGGGAAGACTTAAAACTAGGGAGAATTGGGGGCAGAATCTTTATCTTGACAATTCGCTCTGTCTTCAATCGGAAATGTCAAGATAAAGATTTAACCCCTTGCACCCTACCCTCTCAGGATTAAAAATCCTTAAAATCTGATTCATCAATATATTTAAAAGTTTCATCCTTGGCTTTGTTGAGTTTCCTACGTTGTGGCGGCCGATGTGTACTCCACAATGTATCAATACTCTCTGCGCCTGACGCATACTTTTTGTTTACAAATGATTCACCCTGATTGTCCGGTTCAGACGTAGTCTCGGCGACTCCTTTCACCACAGATTTCAGGTCATTAATAAATTTCTTTAAATACTGTGATTCAGCTTCCAGTTCTTGAGATGCAGATGAGGATTCTTCTGCATTAGCAGCATTCTGCTGAACGATCTTGTCCATATCGGCGACAACCCTACTGATTTGCTCAATACCCTGAGCCTGCTCTTTGGATGCCGAAGCAATTTCATTTACCAATTGAGTAGCGTGAGCGGCTTTTTTTATAACTCCCATAAATGAGTTGTTGGTCCTTATCATAATCTCTGAACCTTCGTTTATCGTTTTCACCGTATTTTCAATCAGGTCTGCCGTGCTTTTTGAGGCTTCAGCTGCCCGCTTTGCAAGATTGCGCACCTCTTCGGCCACCACCGCAAACCCCCTGCCGGATTCTCCGGCTCGGGCTGCTTCCACCGCTGCGTTGAGCGCCAGAAGATTTGTCTGAAAAGCAATTTCGTCAATAGTTTTAATTATTCTGGAGGTATCCTGGCTTGATTTTGAAATTTCATTCATTGATGCTGTCAGGTCGGTCATAGACTTATGGGCTTCGGCTACAACCTGATTTGCATCCTTCATCAGATTGTCAGCCTGCGTAGCATTGTCAGCATTATTCTTGGTCATCGAGGACATTTCTTCCAGAGATGAGGAGGTTTCTTCCAGAGAAGCTGCCTGCTCGGATGTAGCCTGCGCCAGCATCTGACTTGCTGATGAAACCTGCTTTGAAGCAGAAATTAAATTCGCACCAATTGAAGAAAGACCTTTCGTTACAGCATTGATAGGACGAGAAACTGAGTGAAAAAAACGGTAAAACAAAAAGAGGATAAATGTTGAAAGTAACACAAAAAAGCCTCCAAGCGTATATCTCAGAGATTTGGTTTCTACCAGCATATCATCAACATATACGCCTGAACCAATAATCCAATTCCAGGGTTTAAAAAGCTTTACATATGATATTTTTTTAATCGGTATATCGCTTCCTGGTTTCGGCCACCAATAAACAACAAAGCCCCCTTCATGTTCCTTACATATATTTGCCATCTCCATAAACACATATTTTCCCTTTGAGTCCTGATACCTGCTTAGGTCTGTACCGTCAAGTTCCGGCTTGACAGGGTCCATAATCATCTTTGGAGATGTGTCATTTATCCAGAAATAATTCTGACCCGAGTAATGAAGATTTTTAATTACCAGCAGGACTTTTTTCTGAGTTTCATCCAGTGTCATTTCTCCTTTTCTATAGGAGTCTTCATAATGGACAATAATAGAAAAAGCCGTATCAACAACATTTTGTGCGTCATGCCTTCTTTCTGCAAAGGTTGTTCCTCGTATCTGAAATGCAAAATACGCAATGGAGAACATAAACGTGAGAATAAAAAAAATGCTCAATAATACAATTTTATTTTTCAGGCTTCTTTTTTTATTCATAGTTTATTCAATCCCCCATGAAGTTGGTAGGAACTACTGTTGTCGAGTAGACCGGTTTCTCCCTGTGTAATACCATGATTCGTGTTTATCAGAGGATGGGGTCAAATCTTTATCTTGACAATTCGCTCTGTCTTCAATCAGAAATGTCAAGATAAAGATTTGACCCCTAGCATGGCCCCTGGCACCCTACGGATGTATGCCTGTAATCATCTAAGGTTACCCCTGATAACAAATACCCATATGCCCAGCATCAGGCTTGCAGCACCCTTCAGCCCAAAAGCCCATCCAGGTCCAAACACGTCAAATAAATATCCGCCAAGCCCCAGGAAAAACAACACCCCAACCGGCTGCATGGTATTAAGACCTCCCAGAATTGATCCCACCATACCCGGGGGTGAATTATCTGCTGCCAAAGCATTAGCCCCTGCTATAGATCCTGCCATGCCAATTGCTATAAATATGACCGCAAAATAAACCATACTACTGAATGGATTAGGAGACAAAGCGAGAAGAATCATTCCAAGGGCGCTACTATAAAGAGCAAGTATGATGATCTGTATCCTGCCCCATTTGTCAATCATGATGCCGACTATTGGAAAAGCAATCAAAGAGAAAACACCCATGATTATCATTGGAATGGCTGATTTCATAGTTGCGTCGTTTGAAGCCATTTTGAGCTGCTGGCCATATTTAACAGCCCAAGTCACTAAAAATGCGGTGAGAACCATAATATCAGCCCTGGTCACCAGCGCACACAGATAACTAGTTTTGAGCGGCAGGCTTTTTCGTACCATCGGAATTATATTAAAAAATCCGGTTTTTTTCTGCTTTGATTCCTGTATCCGATCTTTGAGAAATACCCACGTGCATAGTGCACCTGCAATTGCAACTCCTGAAATAATATACATGAGATTTAGAACCCCAGCCTTTTTCTGGATTGGAGCGAGAATTACAAATACCAGCAGCGCTGCAATGCCCATACAAGCTCCGTTCATTGCCATGCCTTTGCCGCGGTCCTTCTCGTAGGTATAGTCAGCCACCATGGTAATAAACTGAGGATAGGCAAGGACAAGACCAATGCCGATTACAAAACGGGTGATATAGGTGCAGAGCAACCCGGGAGCGAAATCAGTAAATTCAGCAGCTCTCCCCGGGAAAAAGCTGAGTAGTGCGCATACCCGGGAAGAAAATTCGGCAGGAATATTCAGAAACGAAGCAATGCTATTAGATTGGCTCATGAGAAAGATAAAAAATGCAACGACTATGAATCCCAAAAATGCCAGTATTTTTCGCCCCAGTTTATCTGACAAAACCCCGATAATGGCCACAAACGCAAAGGTGGCAATCTGGCTCATATTCTGCAACAGTCCATTTATGGAGCCGGCGAAGTCCTGTTTAATTTTAACAATATCACTTAAAAATGCCGGCTGGATTATGGCAGTAACAGCCATTAACAAACCCATGAGAACGGTGTTTACATACAGAAAGAAAAAATTCGACCTGGTGAGATCCGGCGGAATTTCTATTCCTGCAAATTTTTTTACATCCTTTTTAATTTCACTCTGGACTTCCATAAAATTCCTCCATGTTGAAATTCATGTCATGAAATCGCTGCTAAAAAGATTAAATTAGAGCATGTAACTAAATCTTGTAACCGAAAATCAGAAAACAGTTGAATGCGTTAGCTGTATGGATTCCTTTCTTGTCATTCCCGCTTGATGGGAATCCTTTTTTGTATGCTGAAAAATGATTCCGGACAAGCCGGAATGACCGAGGCATGTGTTGGTCTATAACACATAAATAATGGTTATAGTAATTTGTTAAATGCTCTAGTCAAAACTTTCTATCTGCCAAAAATATCATGTAGCGAAGGGGAAATCCTAATCCGGGACACATTAAAAGGTCTTGTTTTTAATTACGGCATTTAATACAACCTGTCG
>CAYNVA010000274.1:0-9104 GCA_964400575.1 uncultured Thermodesulfobacteriota bacterium
GCAGGTAATCATTACATGGAACTGCCCTGCTGGCAAGCCCGACCTGGGAGAAAAAAGCCTTGCTGCGCAGCCGGAATATGGCCGAAGGATAAAATTATTATAAATGAACACTGAATGGGCACTATTCCCCTTAACCTCGCAAAACTCTTTAATTTCTCTATAATTTTTCATTTTGCGCTCAGCCAAACTTCTTGACACTACAGGTCAAAAATACTATTAAAAGATACCTCGTAAAAGGTAATTGCCACAAGTAGTGCGAACCCCATTAAAATAGCGAGAGTGGCGGAATGGCAGACGCACTGGAATTAGGATCCAGCGGGAAACCGTGGGGGTTCAAATCCCCCCTCTCGCATGCAAAGAAACGAAATGAGGAGATAATGAAAGTAGACGTTGCCCATGTTAGTGACATTGAAAAACGATTGACCGTTGTCGTGCCGCAGGAAACCGTATCAAGCCAGTTCGAGCAGGCTTACAAAGAGCTGAAAAAGAATGTCCGCCTTAAAGGGTTTCGGCCCGGCAAGGCCCCCCTGTCGCTTCTGGAGAAGTATTTCAAGGCGCAGGTTGAAGAGGATGTCATTTCCAAGATCGTGCAGGATTCTTATCCCCGGGCCATTGATGAAGCAAAGACTGTGCCTGTGTCGCAGCCCAAGATTGAAAACGCCGGCATCGAGTGCGGCAAGGAATTTTCCTTTACGGCCGTCTTCGAGGTAAAGCCCCAAATAGCGCCGCAGGGCTATGAAGGCCTTGAGCTTGAGCGTGAGAAAATAGCCCTGGGTGGAGAAGAAGAGCTGGCTACAGCCCTTGAGGGACTGCGCAGCACCTATGCTACACTGAAAGATATTGAGGGCCGAGCCCTTGCAAAAGGCGATTTCGGCATTTTCGATCTTGATGCTGTCTGCGAAGGCAAACCCTATGGCGGCGGCCCGCAGAAGGACTTTTTTATGGAAGCCTCCGATACATCCTATCTGCCCGGGTTTCTGGCCCAGGTCGAAGGCATGCAGGCAGGCGATGAACGGAGTTTTTCTCTGCAGCTGCCCGAGGACTTTGCCAATAAGGAGTATGCTGCAAAACAGGTGGATCTGAAGGTTTCGCTGAAAGGCATTAAAGAGCGGGTGCTCCCCGTGCTTGATGATGAATTTGCCCGGGACCTGAGCCAGAAGTATTCCTGTCTTGATGATCTCAAAAAAGCGCTGTCCGATGATATTCTCACCCGCAAGCGCAATCAGGCTGAGCATGGCTTCAGAGACAGGCTTTTTGAAGCGCTCATTGAGAAGAACTCTTTTGATGTGCCCAAAGCCCTTATCGACATGCAGGCGCGCAATATGGTGATGGAGACCCAGCAGATGCTGGCTCAGCAGGGCATAAAGCTTGAGAGCCTGGGGCAGAACGCCGGGACGCTGCTTGAGCGCTACCGGGGCGCGGCCCAGCGGCAGGTGCAGGCGGCCCTGATTCTTGAAGCCATTGCTGCACAAGAGGGCCTGACGGTCGATGATGCTGATTTCGAGAAAAAATACGATGAGCTTGCGGCGCAGTACGGCCAGGATGTGGCAGCGGTAAAGGCCGCGCTTGACCGTGACGTGCTGCGGCCCCAGATTCTTGAAAATAAAGCGATAGATTTTATTACAGCAAAAGCACATATAACCGAAAAGTAATGGGAGACGATTTTGCACACTACAGCACAACAGGGGTTTATCATGAATGGTGTTCAGCATACGACAAATCAGCTCATTCCGTTCGTGGTCGAGCAGACCAACCGGGGCGAGCGATCCTATGACATCTACTCACGGCTTCTGAAAGACCGCATCATATTTCTCGGCAGCGCAATCGATGATCATGTGGCCAACATAATCATCGCCCAGCTGCTGTTCCTGGAATCCGAGGACCCGGAGAAGGACATTCACCTCTATATCAATTCGCCGGGCGGTCTGGTGACGGCGGGCATGGCAATTTATGACACCATGCAGTATCTCCGGTCGCCCATATCAACGCTGTGCTTCGGCCAGGCGGCAAGCATGGGCGCTGTGCTGCTCACTGCCGGGGCCCAGGGCAAGCGTTTCGCGCTGCCGCACTCGCGGGTCATGCTGCACCAGCCCATGGGCGGCTACCAGGGCCAGGCAACGGACATCGACATTCATGCCCGGGAAATCATCCGCACACGACAGGAGCTCGAAGAGATTCTCGTGCGCCATACGGGCCAGACCATAGAGAAAATCCATCAGGATACCGACCGCGACTTTTTCCTGAGCGGCGAGCAGGCGCGCGAGTATGGTATTGTTGATAAGGTCATCGAAAAGCGGGAAATAACCACCACCTGAGGTTTGAGGAAGATAATGGCCACTAAAAAAACACTGGGAGGCAAAGGCAGCAATCTGTTCTGTTCCTTTTGCGGCAAGAGCCAGGAAGAAGTCAAAAAGCTGGTTGCGGGTCCTTCGGTGTATATCTGCGATGAGTGCATCGAACTCTGCAATGACATCATCGCCGAAGAGCAGGAGCGCGAGTCGCTTTCGGCACGCCAGACAGCAGTTCCCAAGCCCTATGAAATCAAGAAGTTTCTGGACCAGTATGTCATCGGGCAGGACAAGGCCAAAAAGATTCTCTCCGTTGCCGTGTACAATCACTATCGCCGGATCGACTACCGCAAGGGCAAAGATGACGTAGAGCTGCAGAAAAGCAATATTCTGCTGATCGGCTCCACGGGCACGGGCAAGACACTGCTTGCCCAGACCCTTGCGCGGATGCTGCATGTGCCGTTCACCATAGCAGACGCCACGTCGCTTACCGAGGCGGGCTATGTGGGCGAGGACGTGGAGAATATCATCCTGAGCCTTCTGCAGGCTGCCGACTATAATATCGAAAAGGCCTCGCGCGGCATCGTCTATATCGATGAGATCGACAAGATATCCCGCAAGTCCGACACCCCGTCCATCACGCGCGATGTGTCGGGTGAAGGCGTGCAGCAGGCGCTGCTGAAAATCATCGAGGGCACCGTTGCCAATGTGCCCCCCAAAGGCGGCCGCAAGCACCCGCAGCAGGATTTCCTGCAGGTTGACACCGCCAATATTTTATTTATCTGCGGCGGCGCGTTTAACGGCCTTGAGTCGGTGATTCAGCAGCGCACCGGCAAAAAGACCATCGGCTTCGGCGCCGAGATGAAGAAGAATATAAAGCGCAATACCGGCGAGGTTCTTTCGGAAGTGCAGCCCGAAGATCTCATCAAGTACGGCCTCATACCGGAATTTGTGGGCAGGCTCCCGGTGCTGGCAACGCTTGACGATCTGGACCGGGCAGCGCTTATTGAAATTCTCACCCGCCCGCGCAATGCCATTACCAAGCAGTATGAAAAACTGTTCGAGCTTGAAAACGTCACCCTGCGTTTTACCGGCGAGGTGCTCGGCGCGATTGCCGACCTTGCCATGCGGCGCAAGTCGGGAGCGCGCGGGCTGCGGGCCATTCTGGAAGAAATCATGCTCGACGTGATGTATGATCTGCCCTCCTCCACCGATGTTGAGGAATGTCTCATCAGCGAGGACGTGGTGACCAAGGGTACAAAGCCTCTGCTGGTGTACAGCAAGCAGAAGGAATCAGCGTAACTTTTTCCGCTGGAGCGTGCATGCTGAGGGCTGTGGATCGCCGGCAGACGGGCTCCCTGCCCTCAGTATTTTTTTGAAAGGCATGGCCATGATTTTCAAATCACAAAAGGAACATGCTGTGGTCTACATGATGATGCCCCTGCGGGACATCGTTGTTTTCCCCCATATGGTGTCACCGCTGTTTGTTGGCCGGGAGCGCTCCATCACCGCTGTTGAAAAAGCCCTTGAGCAGGGCAAGACCATTTTTCTGGTCACGCAAAAAGACGCTGCCACTGACAGCCCCAGTCAGGAGACGGTCTACGAGGTCGGCATACTGGCCACGATTCTTCAGATGCTCAAGCTGCCTGACGGCAGCATAAAGGTGCTCGTTGAAGGCATCAAACGCGCCCGTATCACCAGGTTTCTTGTGCAGGATGATTCGTTCTCAGCCCTGGTCGAGGAGGTTAACGATTCCTGCAGGGACGCAAACGAGGTCACGGCTCTCAATGCCATGGTGCTTGCGTCACTTGATAATTTCGCAAAGTTCACCAAGCGCGTCTCACCCGATCTCCTGACAACAGCTCAAAACATGGATAATCCCTCGCGGCTTGCCGATCTCATTGCGCCGCAGCTCAATATCAGCCTTTCCGATAAACAGCAGATTCTTGAATTGACCGATGTGTGCGAGCGGCTCGAGCGGGTGTATGCCATCATGGAAAGCGCCATGGAGCTTCTTCGCACCGAGCAGCGCATCAAGACCCGCGTCAAGCGGCAGATGGAAAAAACCCAGAAGGATTATTATCTGAGCGAACAGATGCGCGCCATCCAGAAGGAGATAGGCGATACCGATGACCGGCAGGCCGAAATAGATGAGCTTGAAGAGAAGCTGCAGAGCAAAAAGCTCTCCGAGGATGCCCGCGCCAGGGTCGATAAGGAGATTAAAAAGCTGAAGATGATGCCGCCCATGTCAGCTGAAATGAGCGTTGTGCGCAACTATATCGATTGGATTCTGGCGCTGCCCTGGGGCGAAAAGTCCGAGGTGAAGATGGATATAGGCCCTGCCGAGCAAATATTAAACGACGATCACTACGGCCTGAAAGAACCCAAAGAGCGGATTCTTGAATACCTTGCTGTTGAAAGTCTCGTACAGAAGCTGAAAGGGCCCATCCTCTGCTTTGTGGGCCCTCCGGGCGTAGGGAAAACATCGCTTGGTAAATCCATAGCCCGGGCGACGGGCCGGCGATTTGTGCGCCTGTCCCTCGGAGGCGTGCGCGATGAGGCCGAAATCAGGGGGCATCGCCGCACCTATATAGGAGCGCTGCCGGGAAAGATTCTGCAGTCGCTCAAGAAAGCGGGCACCGACAACCCGGTGTTTCTGCTGGATGAGGTCGACAAGATGAGCACCGATTTCCGGGGCGATCCGTCGGCAGCGCTTCTTGAAGTGCTTGACCCTGAGCAGAACGATACCTTCAATGATCACTATATCGATATGGACTATGATCTTTCGGCGGTCATGTTTATAACAACGGCCAATACGCTGCAGGGCATACCCCCTGCGCTGCAGGACCGCATGGAGACTATCCGCATGCCGGGGTACATGGAAAGCGAGAAGCTCGCGATTGCAAAACAGTACCTTGTTCCCAAGCAGCTTGAGGCAAACGGCCTGAAGGCCGAGCAGCTTGAATTTTCCGATAATGCCATTCTGCATATTATCCGGCGCTATACCAGGGAGGCGGGCGTGCGCAACCTTGAGCGGGAGATAGCATCAGTGTGCCGCAAGGTGGCAACCGATGTCGTGCGCCATGGGCAGCAGGAAGGGGCAGAGCGGAAATTCAAGGTCGACAAGGCATCGGTTGAGAAGTATCTCGGCGTGCCAAAATTCAGATACGGCAAGGCTGAAGAAAAAAACAAGGTAGGCACCGCCACGGGCCTTGCCTGGACCGAGGCCGGCGGCGAGTTGCTGTTCATCGAGGTTGCTATCATGCCCGGCAAGGGCGAGCTGATCATCACGGGCAAGCTGGGAGACGTGATGAAGGAGTCGGCGCGGGCCGCCATGAGCTATGTGCGCTCCCGGGCGCAGCTGCTCGGGCTTGACAATGATTTTTATCAGCTCATCGACCTGCATATTCATGTGCCTGAGGGAGCCATACCCAAGGACGGCCCATCAGCGGGCATCGCCATAACGACCTCCATCATATCGGCCCTAACCCGCGTCGAGGTCAAGAGTGATATCGCCATGACCGGCGAGATTACGCTGCGCGGCAGGGTGCTCCCGATCGGCGGGCTGAAAGAGAAGATTTTCGCCGCCCACCGCGGCCTTATCTCAACGGTGATTATCCCGCGTGAAAATGAAAAAGACCTTAAGGAAATTCCGGACAAGATTCTCAGGGATTTGAATATCGTCTTGGTGGATCATATGGATGAGGTCATACGGCTTGCCCTTGTGCCGGCCCCGGTCGAGGCTTTTGCCGGGCAGACAGTACATGAAAAGCCGTTTTTTGGGGAAAATGCAGCACAGAAAGATATCCCTCCGCAGCTGCATCAGTAAAAGACGGGACAGGGGAGCAAGCCTTTTTGTTTTCTTATTTGACTTTTAAGAGCACTTGAGATACATTGCTCGCTCATTTCGGGCGATTAGCTCAACTGGGAGAGCATCGGCCTTACAAGCCGAGGGTCACTGGTTCGAACCCAGTATCGCCCATAAATTTGACAACAGCATACGATATGCGGGGACGTAGTACAGTTGGTTAGTACGTCGGCCTGTCACGCCGGAGGTCGCGGGTTCGAGCCCCGTCGTCCCCGCCATATTTTTCAAGCACTTAGCCGTTTGGGCCAGGTGCTTTTTTATTGCCCCTATTGTTTTGCAGCCTGCCCACGCTCTTGCTTTTACATAACAGCATTATGTAAACCGCCGAGCCTTTTATATCCCTCCTCCCCGCAGGGCTCCCCGGCTCAGGTATTTGCCTTGACACACAATCGCCCTCGTCCTATATTCGCCCCATTCCAAAGTGCGCTCCTATCAATTTAGCATCCTGCTGCCTTGTGCAGCAGAAAAAATTGCCGAAGAGCATGAGCCCGCAGAATCGCTTCCGACCGGAACAGCATGCATCCTGTTTGCTGATGACGAGGACCTCCTGGTGCAGCCCGGGCTACAAAATGCTTACATTGTTTTAATAATGAAACTTATAAAGCTCAAGGAAATCGCCAAAACCATACGAAAGGTTCTTGAGAATAATTAAAAATTTTAAAAATCAAAGGAGTTCGCCATGAGGAGCACAATACCGCGTATAGCTTTTATCATAATCATGGTGCCGGTTATGTTTGGGTTTGTGCCTCAGGCCTTGTCGGCTACGAAGCTTAAGGTTCCTCTGTATTTTGACTCCGGCCTCGTCAGAGACCCCCTGCTGCAACAGGTTTTCAATGAATCCGGTGAGAAGTGCTCAATCCTTGACGAGGACAACGGTTGTCGCCGCTTTATCCTTGATCAGCCATTCGTTGACGTTGAGAAGCGCCGCCTAAAAATCACTGCGCGGGGCAGCGCACACCTTGGTGAAACCCGTGCCGGCGCTTGCCGGGACCCTCTTGACTGGAAGGGCTTTGTTGAAATCCTGGCCGAGCCGGTGCTTGATCCGGGCACCAGCGCCCTGGCCCTGAAAATTGTCGACTTCACGCTCCTTGATGAAAGCCATAAAAGAGGAGTCCCGAATTTGAGGCTCAATAAACTCGTCAAAACGCTTGTGTATCAACGGTTTGAGGCCCTCAGGGTTGATTTCTCCGTCCAGATGACCGAGTTGCGCGCTCTGCTGCCGAGCCTGCTGCCCGACAGTCCAGAAGACGCAAAAACCCTGATAGAATCACTCACCGTGAAAAGGCTTGAAATGGCTCCTGAAGGCAATGGAGTTCTTATTGTGGTGAGCATTCCGACAGTTGCCGAAAAGCCGACGCTGGCTCAGCGGCTTGCAAAGATTCGGGAGCGGCAACAGCAGCGCCGCCTGGAGCGCCTAGAGCATTGGGACGCCTTTTTAACCTTTGTTATCAAGAGCATGGCCCGCAAAGATACCGGACCTTTTCGCGAAAAGATGCTGGATGCCCTGTTTGATGCGCGCCATGCAATTGCCGAAGTTCAGTTCTCTGTAGAGGCCGGGCAGCGGACGCCGCTGCCCATACTCTTCATGCGCACCTGGAAGCAGGTGCGCTCGGTAGCCCTGGAAATGAAAGCAGGCAATAAGTCCGGCCAGGAGCTTCAGGGGGTCACCAGCTTTGTTGCCACCACTGATGCCGCCTTGTCCCTGAGCGAGGAAGGCGAGAACAACGGCCTTGAGCTGTCGGATGACAGCCTGCGCATTATGGCACGCAAGCTCGACCCGCAGGCAACCGAGGACCCGGTCAAGTATTCGACAGCCATTGACCCTGAGCTGCGCACCCTGCTGGGTTTTGGCGACCCGCTCCCCGCCCCCTCTATTCCACCCGATATCGATAGTGACATAAGGGCACAGGATGAGCCTCCGGCAGACCTTCTGGCCTGGCTGTCCGTTGGGGAAGCCTGGGCCGATACCGACGTTGTTGCAAAGCTGAGAAGCTGGGCGCCGGAAAAAAAAGACCTTGACACCTACCTCCCGCTGGTGCGGCAGCTGCTGGAGAACCTGACAACAGAGACGCTTGCAAAAAAGAAGCTCGACCCGCAATATCATACCCTGTACCGCGACATGGTGTTTGCCACCGCCTGGCAGGAGAGCTGCTGGCGGCAGTTTATCCGCAAGAACAATAAGCTCACCACAATCTCGTCTGCCGGAGGTTCGTCGGTAGGGCTCATGCAGGTAAATCATAAAGTCTGGCGCGGCATCTATGATCCCGCCGGCCTGTTCGGCGATATTGCCTACAACGGCCGGGCTGGCTGCGAAATCCTGCTCCATTACCTGAGGGATTATGCCATTGCAAAAAAGGAGCACCTTGAACCCGGCGGGGCTGACAACCTGGCCCGCGCCAGCTATGCCATCTATAACGGCGGCCCCGGTCAGCGGGCCCGCTACCGCAAGACAGACACCAAGCCCGCACTGAAAAAAATCGATGAGCTCTGGTGGGGTAAATATACTGCGGTCAGGGAAGGCAAAATAATGGATGTGGCCAACTGTTATAAGTAACGCCGCAGGCACTTTTACAGACCAGATGGAAGTCGTCAAAACAATATTGCGACACAGGGTGCATCAGCCATAAAAGTAAAACCAAAGAATTAAAGCAAAACAGGTGACTTGCATTTCTGGTTTTACTGCCCGTCACGCCGAATGTCGTCCCGATTGAAGTCGGGATCCTTCCCGCCATATATTCAAGGGGTTAGCTGATTTCGGCTAACCCCTTTTTATTGGCTAGAGCATTTTTCTTTTTATTGTAGCCACGGGCCCTTATGGTGAGCTTTTGATTCGTTTGCCCGTGCTATATTCTCGCAAGAGAACCCCGCAATGATATCATGCCAATCGCTCGAACCGCACGGGCTGCTCTCACCAAAAGTTCACCTGTGCGCATATGGCTATAGTATTT
>CAYNVA010000275.1:0-7082 GCA_964400575.1 uncultured Thermodesulfobacteriota bacterium
CTACCTTCATCTCCTGTACAGTTGCGAATTGATATCAGCATTC
This sequence comes from uncultured Thermodesulfobacteriota bacterium, assembly GCA_964400575.1. Lineage (GTDB taxonomy): Bacteria > Desulfobacterota > WTBG01 > CAIYCZ01 > CAIRTM01 > CAIWCT01. Next base: position 44 of record CAYNVA010000275.1, read on the forward strand.
AAACCTGATTCAATTCTCGTGACACAACTGAACCCTAACCCCCGAACCCTGCTTTTCTATCTCCAATCCCCGATCATGACAAACGGAGCCCAGTAGAACGGGGGGCTGTACTGGGGCATGGCTTTGAGATCACGCTGCGCCTGGCCAAGGGCCGGCGGGCTTCTCGCAATATGCAAATAATAAACAGCCACGCAGACTTGTATTCCCCCAACCTCCGTGCGGCTGGCGACTTTTGCCTTGACACAGTAGAAACACCATCCTATATATGCTTTATCAGTAGTTCAGGGTGCTTTAGCGACTGGGGCGCCATGCACACAGTTGATAAAATTATCTGAGTTAAAATTACGACGGCCCGTTCAGACAGCCTTATGTACAGGAGGAATTGAGTGAAACTCACTTTTGAATGGGACGAAATTAAAGCTGAAATTAATTTAAAAAAGCACAACGTGAGTTTCGAAGAGGGAAAAACTGTTTTCAATGATCCATACCTCTATTCCTTTCCTGATGATGAACACTCAACAGATGAACAGCGTTATATAAATATTGGGATATCCGCAAAGGGGCGCGTTTTGGTTTTGACGCATACGGAACGACAAGATACAATACGTATTATTAATTGCAGAAAAGCAACTGCCCGGGAGAGGGGTTTTTATGAAAAAGGCTGTTTCTAAACAAATTCGTCAAAATGAAGATATGAGGCCGGAATATGATTTTTCGACCATGAAAGGCGCTGTGCGCGGAAAATATTACAAGGCATATCGCGCAGGGCACAAGGTGGAAATACATAAAGCAGACGGCACCTCATTCACCCAGCACTTCAAACTGGAAGATGGCGCAGTCATGCTTGAGCCGGATGTAAAAAAATACTTTCCCAACTCGGAATCGGTCAACAAAACGCTTCGCTCTTTGATTGCAATTCTTCCAGCAAAGCGGCGGACTTTGGCGCACACTAAATAATCGACTTCTTGCAATCTATCCGGGTATTGGGGGTCTTTATCTTGACATTTCGAGGTTGTTGAAAAAGCCATTTGTCAAGATAAAGATTTGACCCCCCACTTATCCTTACTACTTAGTATCAGCGGCTATTTTTGCATCAGCCTTAGTGCCGGGATCAGGGATTTAAGCAGCAATTTTACCCCCTCCTTTGCCGTCGGATGCCGGTCTAAAAAGCTCACCATGCCCGGGCTGTACGCATAATAGAGACCTATTATCTTTTGCCCCGCAGCGCTTTTGCTAAGTACATTTTCACGAAAAGCCCGGATCACCTCAAGCTGAGGATCATCTTCGCCCAGCGCATCCCTAAAAAGACAGACCTCAACACAGTACCCCTCATCAATTTTACCGTCGCAATCATTGTCGACACCATCCGGAGCGTTCTGACAATCAACGGCGCCCGGATTAATCAATGTGTTATTGTCATCACAGTCTCCGCCGCCATGCGGGCAACCGGCTCCATCGCCCGCGCCATAGCCGTCGTCATCATTATCCAAACACTTTTGGGGGGGATTATCCCCCGCGCATTTATTCTCGGTATCATTATCGGCTATGACGGAATAATTCTTATACTCGGGGTTGTCGAACCCGGTGTTTTCCGGATTATAGTGCACGGTGAAACTGCTTGCGCAGCCGGAAAAAGTTCCCCAGTCAGGCGGCGAGGCCCCATTATCCTCAAGTGTTGGAGCATCCCCGCAGAAAAACGCCTTTTTTAATGCCCTGCAGCCAAAAAAAGCAGAATCCCCGATGAGGCTCACGCTTGACGGAATAATAATGATGTCCAAGTCCGTACAGCTTTTAAAAGCGAAGTCTCCAATGCGCTTAACGCCAACATTGAAGGTCAAGTCGTCCAGGATCATGCAGCCTTCAAACGCAGAGTCACCAATGGTGGTCACGCTTGCCGGAATACTAATGCTTTCCAATGCCTCACAGCCTTTAAAGGCAGAGGCTCCAATGCTCGACACCCCCGCACCTACGGTCACACTGCTCAAGCCCGTGCAACCCTCAAACGCAGAGGCCTCGATACGCTCAACTCCCTTACCCATGGTCACACTGCTCAGGCCAGTGCATTCGAAAAACGCAGAGTCCCCTATGGTTGTCACGCTTGCCGGAATACTAATGCTCGTCAAGTCCGTACAGCCTTTAAAGGCAGTGGCGCCAATGCTCCTGAGTCCTGTATTTAAGCTCACGCGGCTCAAGCCCGTGCATCCTTCAAACGTACCCCGCGCAATATCGGTCACGCCGTACGGTATTGTCACGCTGGCCAGGCTGGTACAGTCTTTAAAAGCATAGTCCCCTATGCTCTCAACTCCTTCATTTATGGTCACCCTGCTCAAGCCCGTGCAGCCTTCAAACGCAGAGTCCCCTATGGTGAGCACCCCTGACGGTATGCTGACGCTGGTCACGCCCGTGCGTCCATAAAATGCCTCTTCATTAATGGCGACTACGGTCATGCAGAGTATTGATTTCGGAATTTCTACAGCACCACCAGCACCGGTATAGCCGGTAATCACGGCAGTGAAGCCTGATGACACCTCATACGTAAAACCAAACCATCGCCAGGCAAAGGCCGGGGGCGGGGGCGAGAAAAACAGGATACCAAGCAGTGAAACAACAAATGTGATTTTTTTAAGCTTCATACAACCTCCCTTTTATTAAAATATTACAAAAGCTCTTTTCTGCCTTTCAATTCAAGATCCTAAACGCTAAACGTGGGGTCAATATAGGCCGAGGGGTATTGGTGGTCAAGTTTAAATCAGGGCGGGGCCGTTTACTGGCCCTGCCCTGATTTTCAAGAAACGGCTAAATCAGCCTTACTGCTTATTCCCCCACCATTGGCGCAATTACCTCAAGCATCCTCTTGGTAAAAGCCCTCAACGCAGGACTCCTCTCAAGCGCTTCATTGATGCTGTCGGCATTGTTGTAATAGATGCTGATGAACCTGCGCCCGATAGCACTTTGCGCAAGTTTGCTGTCACGGAAGTCACGAAGATTTTCAAGTTGAGGATTGTCCTCGCCAAGCGCCTTCTTGGCAGGACAGCCGCCGCCGGTGGTCGTCGTGGTGGTAGTGCTTGCGACAGGCATTGTTGTGGTTGTGGCTGGCGCTGTGGTCGTCACGGGCGTCGTGGTGGTTGCGCCACCAATACTTGTTGTTGGAAGGGTAACGGGGACGGTTCAAGGGTAACGGGGACGGTTCTATTTAAATGTAATTCGCCCCCATAAATGCAATGGTGAAATGTTGACAATGCACAATTTCCTACCTATTCTTAAAGTAAGAAATAAAATGGGGGTACGACCATGCTTGCAAAAGCAACCACCAAAGGGCAGGTGACAATCCCCAAGGGTATCCGGGATGCCTTCGGCATACGGCCCAATGACAAAGTAGATTTTGAGCGGGAAGGGGAAAAAATTATGCTTGTGCCCCTTAAAACTTTGAAGGATCTCCGCGGAGCGGTAAAGCCGAAGCGAAAAATATCTATTGCCGATGAGAAAAAAGCCGCCAGGGCTGCCGTGGCTAGAGCATTTTTCAAAATACTATAGCCATATGCGAACAGGTGAGCTTTTGGTGAGGGCAGCCCGTGCGGTTCGAGCGATTGGCATGTTATCCTCGCCGGTTTCTTTTGCGAGAATATAGCACGGGCAAGCGAATCAAAAGCTCACCATAAGGGCCCGTGGCTACAATAAAAAGAAAAATGCTCTAAACGGGTGATGGAAGAGATGCGATGAAAACCTGTTTTATCGATACAAACTTTTTTATCAGGTATCTCACCAACGACGACCCAAAAAAGGCTGACAAAGTGGAGGCGCTTCTGGAGGATGCGTCTGCCGGGCAAAATAAAGCTTACTACCGCGGAGATGGTCATTGCCGAAGTTGTCTGGGTGCTTGAATCAGCATATGGACTGAAAAATACCTCGATCGCACCTATGATAAGCGCCATCCTGGCCACTCCGGGACTTCACGTCACCAATAAGGCCGTCATAGCAAAAGCCCTGCCGATGTATACGGGGCTGTATATTGATTTTGTTGGCGCCTATATTGCTGCTCTTATGGAAACCCTGCACATATCCGAGATTTATTCTTTTGACAAAAAGCATATTTCACGAGTCGGAAAAATAAAACGCCTTGAATCATGAGCTCTTGAAATTATCGTGGTTGTTAATGCTCTGTCAAATGAAGTTTCGTTAAACCTGAATGCTGCGAGTGCAGGATTCAAGTATCGGCTCCTGCATTTTATTGCAACAAACATTCGCCCGTTATCCCTTTTGAAACACCAGGCAGGCCCACTGCTCTTCATGCAGCTCCTTGAAAAAATGCACGTCGCCGGCAAAAGCGCTTTTCACCTCGGCCGCCTTGTCGATGAGAATGCCTGACAGCACCAGATAGCCCCCCGGCTCAAGACGCGCGACCAGATGCTCCTTCATATTAATGAGCACATGGGGCAGAATATTTGCCACCACCACGGGATAGTGCCCCTCCATGAGGCGCACCGGTGTCGTGCTGAATGATGTCACGCCTGCAACACCGTTCATGTCGGCATTTTTCTGCGCCACGCGAATCGCAATGTGATCATAGTCGATGCCCGCAGCCTCAGTAAAACCAACCTTTGCCGCCGCAATGGCCAGAATCCCTGAACCCGTGCCAACATCAAGGAGTCTCAGCGCTCCGCGGGGTGCGCATATCAGGGCAAGCTCGTCGATCACCTTCAGGCACATGCTGGTTGACGGGTGCGTGCCCGTGCCGAAGGCCATGCCGGGATCAAGCTCGACGATGACCTCGCCCTCCAGCCGGTGATAGCTCTGCCATGAAGGCTTGATGACAATGCGGTCGGTAATCTTGAGGGGCTGGAAAAACGATTTCCACTTTTTGTTCCAGTCTTCATCAGGTATGAGGTTCACGGCTATGGCAGGCAGAGATTCATCGTCGCCCGCAGCGGCAAAAAGCCCTGTCATATACTGGGCAACTCGGTTGACATAGGCGTCGCGCCCGGCATCATTCTTAATATAGGCTTTTAAAACGGCGATGTTTTTGTCCGCCGGAGATTTCTCCTCGACAATGCCGTTGCTGGACCCCTGCTGGATCAAAAACTCCGCAACGGCCTGCGCATACTGTTTGCGCACGCTCACGCACAGCTCTGCCCACTGGATTTCTTCAATCATAGCCGCTGACTCCATGTTTAACCTTAACCCAACCTCCGCAATTTGGAATATTTTTGTAGAGACAGGTTTCAAACCTGTCTCTACAACATAAGGGAGAACCCAACAAATCAAAAATACAGGGCTTTCGTTCTGTCACTTGTTTAATACTATTGTTCTCGGCAGGCGAGTTCAGTTTGCCGGATGGTCACACCCAGCCAATGAAAAGCGGCTAAAGAATTACTTCTTTAGCCGCTTTTCATTATTGTGCGAAAAAACGCTGATGACTCTAAACGATACGGGAGGGACACTAATTGGTATCGCTTATCTGCTGTTGCATTGGCATACGGCATATGGGTCTTGCTTACTAGAAACCCATTTTTCTTCTGTTCTTGCGTGCAGCAGCCTGTTTCCGTTTCTTTTTTACAGAAGGTTTTTCATAAAACTTTCTGTTGCGCATTTCTCTAAAAAGGCCGTCTCTGCTAAGATTGCGTTTCAGGATTTTCAGAGCTTTCTCAACATCATTCCCGATGACTTCTACTTTCAATATCCTTATCTCCCCCCTCTCCCAGGCCCTCGTCCTCCTCGGCCCCTGTCAAAACCGCCCCGGTCTCCCCGGTCTCCACCGAACCCACCCCTGTTGCCACCAAAACCGCGATTTTCCCTGGGCTTTTCAGGCTGAGCTTCGGCCACGGTTATTGTTCTTTCCATAAAGGACGTGCCATTCAGTTCGGCCACAGCCTTCTGAGCTGCTTCTTCAGAGCCCATCGCCACAAAACCGAATCCCTTCGGACGCCCTGTTTCCTTGTCGGTTATCAGTTTAACAGATTCAACATCCCCAAACTGTGAAAACAGCTGCCTGAGGTCATCCTCTGTTGTGCTATACGAAAGATTGCCTGCGTAAAGTTTTTTCTCCACCTTCTACTCTCCTTTAAATAAATAGATATTGGTTGTATGGGGAATTCCTTGAGCCAGAAGCATGGCAAGACAGCAGCCATCCTGCAATAGACTTTCAGGAAAGTTCCCACGTGGGACGCTTTTTACAAACATATGCTTGGCTGGAGTCCGCAGGTCGCGGCACAACGCACAATGCCAAAAAAAATCATTACATCGCAGGCAACATCTTATTCAGAAGCATCCGGATCGCCGCTTACCCGCAAGCAGATTTGCTCGCTGGTTCAAGCGAAGAAGGAATTTCTGAAATCGCAGCACTCTTGCGTGCCTGAAAAATCACGTTAAGCTTACCACAATTTGTCCCACAATATATATACATATTTTATTGTACTATAAATGTCAATTTTATATTGGGGGTCCCGCTTGTGTTTTTACAGACCGCACAAAAGGGGTTTTGGGCAATTTTTTGTCGAGGCATGGGCCTGAACAAGCAAAAAATGTGTATTTTTAAGTCTTTTATTTAAACACGCCGCGCTTGACCTCAAAAAACCCAACAATAAATAACTGCTCTGCGTACAGCCCTGCATCATTCATAACAATCATCACGAATCGGATCTTTTACAAGGCTGTAAATCACCCCTGATGAAAAACCCCGCGAGCGAAGAAATGCGGCCTTTTTAGCGGCAGTCGCTTCATCGTCCGTGCTTCCAAACCGCTTGTGCAGAGCCCGCCCGGCAATCCCCTGTTCATCAAACTCCTGCCACAGCTGATGCTGCACCTGCTCAATCTGCTGACGGCTGATGCCCTTCTGCATGAGATAGACCGATACTTTCAGCGGCCCCCATAATTTGTCGCGCACCAGCGCGTACGCCCACCGCAGCGCCATGTCATCTTCATCAATATAGCCCTTCCGGCTAAGCTCATCCAGAATCTGCACGATGATTTCAGCGCTGGCGCCTTTGCGGGAAAGCTTGCGCTTGATTTCCGCCCGCGTATGCGGACGACCGGCCAGAAGCCG
>CAYNVA010000276.1:0-7551 GCA_964400575.1 uncultured Thermodesulfobacteriota bacterium
TTATGGTGTGCTTTGTCCAGGGGTCGCCGCTTTTTACCGGAGCCTGATACCAGTAGAGGCCGGGTGTCTTAAAGATGCTCACCAGCACGTCGTTTCTAAAATCGCCGTTTACATCCATAACATTTACATCAAATGCCTTAAACAGGTTGTCATCAATCATGGTTCTGGCAAATGAGACCTCCCCGTTTTTATAGACCACATCAAGCCAGGATACATTGCCTTTGTAGTCTGGAGTGCTGCCCAAATGAGAATTTACTATTTCCATTTTTCCATCACAGTCCATGTGAGCCAGGTAGTCGGAGTTTCCGGTACCTTCTAGCAGCATCCGTTCCCACTGGGCATCTTCCTGCGCAGGGTTTGCAGGATTAATATAGACATAGGTTCCAAAGTTGGTGCCGGCAATAATATCCTGCTTCTTGTCATTATTAACATCCATAGTATATATCTTGAAAAACGACTTATCAGTTGCCGGATCCACCTGAAAGCGCTGCCAGTTTTCCTGCGTAGGATCTTCCGGCGCCTTAAACCAGTATACCGTTCCTTCCTGTACAATTGCCTGCCCGCAGCCAACGACCACATCGAGGCGGCCGTCTTTGTCAATGTCAGCTACCACCACGCCATTGGCGTTGCTGATAGGGTTTTCTTCATCCCGGGGGCTGATAATAACCTTGTTCCATTTTCCTCCGCTATTAAGGTTGTTTTGAAACCAGGCGACTTCAGAGTCATATTTGATCGGATGGACGTCGGTTGTTGACACAACATCAAGGTCGCCGTCACCGTCCATATCCACGACATAGACATAGATAGGGCTGATCTGGTCGCCGATGACATGCCGCTCCCAGCCATCAGCAACTGTTGCACGTGCAACCGCCGGCAGACAAGATAAGATAATACTCAATAAAACGATTCTTTTTCTCATGGCGCATCCTCCTTTGAGTTCATTGTTATTAAAGTTTCATATTAATTTATAACATACAAAAAAAGACAAAGCCCGTAATGGGGCTATCTGAAAAACAACCTTTTTTGCGGGGACGGCATTACTGAGATCAGGAGGATTTTCCCTGCAGGTAAGCAACAATGAAAAGTCGGTATGGTTTTTTGCGTTGTGCAGCATGGGAAGCGATTCGCCTCAGCGGCATACGGTGTTTTTAAAATCAAATAGTTTTATTATCGAAGTATATACATGATGGTAAGTATCGAAGTCAAGCAGTTATTTTGGAAAACGCGGATGGGGCGTGTGAAGGCAGGCATAGAGCACACAGGGAAAAGAGCTGAGTAATGAGAAAAAAGGTAATGCTTGAAAGGTTAGCATATACACTCTTTTCACTCGCGCCCCAACATTTGAAAAAATGACCGATTAAACCCCGCAACCCATTGTTTTTTCTTGGTGCAATGATTTGTTTCAAATTCAACCCGGTGCAGGTGTAAAAAGGACTAAAACACCAGTAAAATAAGGCTATAACTATTTCCCCTCGTTCAACTTTGGGTCGTTTCTGTTCGCTTTTTGTTGTTTTTATCTCACATAAAAATTTTTATGAAAGAATGTCAAGCTGGTTCATACACGCACCCGGCCATGGATGATATTTTACTCTCCTGTTTAGCTCGGGGTTGTCGTCGGGCACCGGCCCCGGAGTTTTAAAAAAATATTTTTAAAAAAAGCTTGACAGGAATCCGGCTTCGTATTAATACGATAGTTAAAAGGTTCGAAATTCAAATTATTATGAGCCTTTAACCTACTACTCCATGACGGCCTCCCATAGAAATCGGTACCTGCCATAACACGAAGGAGAACAGCGGTGAAAAAGTTCAGCGAGTTTATCATGAACAACAGGCTCTGGGTTTTGCTCTGTATCCTGGGCATCACCGTGTTTTTTGCCTATAAGATGCTGGGGCTTACTGTAAAAACAAATTTTAACGACCTCCTGCCGCAGAATCATCCGTACGTAAAGGTGCACAATAAGATCCGGAACATATTTGGCGGCGCAGCACAGGTGCTTATCATGGTGCAGGTGCGTAACGGGGATATTTTCAATCAGAAGACGCTCGAAAAGGTGCAGTGGATAACCCGGGAACTGGAAAAGATCCCCGGCGTTGACCCTTATAAAATCAGATCAATTGCCGTATCGAAAATGAAAGACTTCAAGTTCAGCTCAGGGGCCATGGATATTGCACCCCTTATGTTCCCCGATGTGCCAAAGGATGAGCGGGAAATGCAGGACCTGCGGGACAAGATTTACAGCAATCCCCGGTACTACGGTCAGTATGTCGCCTATGACAGCAAAAAAACGCTGATCACGGTTGATTTTTTTGAGGAAAACCTTGATTACGACAAAGTATTTAATGCTTTGAGCCTCATCCGGGAGAAGACCGAGGATGAAAATCATATCATCAATATCGCCGGAGAGCCCATGCATCTTGGGTTTATCAAGTATCACGTGGATCAGGTTCTTTATATATTGCTTGTTACCGTATTCGCCATGGTCATAATGCTCTATATTTACTACCGCTCAAAAAGAGCCATGTTCGTGCCCGTGATGACTTCGGTTGCAAGCGCGATCTGGGGTCTTGGGTTTATGGCCATGCTGGGGTATAACCTTGATCCGCTCATCATTATATTGCCGTTTCTCATATCCCTCATGACAGCCCGCCATTCTATTCAGCTGGTCACCAGGTATATGGAGGAATTCGGCAAAACAGGATGCGTCAAAGAAGCCTCAAAAAATATTATTCAATCAATGCTCATTCCCGGTCTTGCAAGTATCGTCACCGACGCGCTGGGCATTGCTCTGGTGGCCCTTGCTATGATCCCCGCTCTGGTGAATATGGCCGTCGTCTGCAGTTTCTGGTTTCTGGCAACCACAATCATGTCGATGGTCATGACGCCCATTGTGCTTTCCTACATCCCTTCTTCCCCGCGCTTTGTGCAGCAGGTCAATATGTCGCTTCGCCAGGAGACGCGAGATTACCGGTACCGGTTTCTTAATATGCTGGGGCACTGGATTCCCCAGCGCGGCAAATGGTATGTAGTGGCTGCAACGATTGCTCTGACATCTGTCGGGTGGGTGTATGCAGAAAAGATTCAAATAGGTGATTTTTTCCCGGGCTCTTCGATACTGTGGCCCTTTCACCGCTACAATAAGGACGCGTTCAGAATCACGTTCAGCATGCCGCTGCTGAACCCCCTGTATGTGATTATCGAGGGTGACACCGGACAGTTTGTCACCAAGGGATCAACCCTGCGGGAGATGAACAAATTTCAGCGATATATGGCTAAGCATGATCGTGTCATGTTTACCTATTCAATTGCCAACAACCTGCCCGGATTCCTGATGGCCTCAAATGAGGACGACCCACAATGGAACCATCTACCCAAGGAGGACCGTATTCTCAGCTTTATCGCCAGACGGCTGGTTTATGCAGGTGAACCGGGAACCTGGGATCAGTATATCGACATGGAGGATAAACACGCCAATATTGTCATTTACTGCAGAGACAAAATGCCGGCAACGGTTGAAAGCGTTATTTCCTATATTAAAGACTATATGAAAACGACGCCGGGGCCCCCGGGGGGCAAATATATCCTTGCAGGCGGAGCTGTGGGCATGCAGGCTGCTGTCCGTGAGGTCATTGCTGATTCGCAGATATGGAATCTGGTTCTGGCGCTGGGAGGAGTTTTTTTCTTCTGCACCATTACCTTCAGATCCTTGATGGCCGGTGTTTTGTTGACCATACCGCTTGCGATTTCAAATGTGCTGACCTTTGCCCTGATGGGCGCCTATCACATCGGGCTGACGGTTAATACGTTTCCGGTTTCCTCAGTAGGCATTGGTATTGGTGTTGATTACGGCATCTATTATATAGGCAGGCTTCTTGAAGAACGCGGGAAAGGGTATGACCTGAATACCGTTGTTTGTAATGGACTGACCTCAAACGGAAGGTCGATCATACAGATTGCAACAACGCTGACGATCGGGCTTGGCCTGTGGGTTTTTTCTCCGCTGAAATTTCAGGCTGAAATGGGCGCGCTGCTTGCCATGCTGCTTCTTATGAATATGCTCGGCGCACTTCTGCTGGTGCCGGCAATGATTTGCATTATAAAGCCAAAATTTCTCATGCGGATACAGAAGGCTGCATAAACAGGCAATGAGCGCGATGCGTTAAAGGTGAAAGGGAATGTTGGGAAACTATGTCTTTTCTTAATGATACCAAAATTCACCGGCGTGCACATGATGTATCATTAATTAAGTGCAGCTTCCCACTGAAAAGGATACAAAAACATTGAACAAGCTTTTTACAAAATCCCCCTCAATCCCTCTTTAAAAAAGTGGGAAGCTGACCCCCTCCTTTTGTAAAGGAGGGCGAGGGTGGATTTTTTTTGATACCTTCCTTTATGGAAGGAATGCTGTACTAAGGCTACACAACAATGCAACAGCAAATAAGGGGGATGGAGGTATGAAAGCAAAACATTTATTAATTTTTTCCCTGTTTGTGATTATGGGCTCTTATTTCATTATGCCCAGATACTGTTTTGGCTCGACAATGCTTTTTGATGACAAGCTGAGGGTCAAGGGTTCGGTGTATGAATTCGGCATGTACATGACGAAACTTAATGATAATGACAAGCAGTACAACAACAATAGCATAGGCCTGATGCGGACAAAGGGCACGCTGGAACTGCTGTATAATGCCTATGAGCAGGGAGACACCTATGTCAACCTGTTCGGTTTTTATCAGTGGTGGCATGAGTCGTCGTCTGATTTTGACGGCGCAATCAAGGATAGCATGACCTCGCGCGCGCGGCATCATTACCAGGGGCCGTATGAGCGTGCCGACGACTGGATCAATGAAATGTATGTAGATGCGTATAAGGGGCCGTGGAACATCCGCGTGGGCAAGCAACTCGTGTTCTGGAGCGAAGTTGAGATGGTTCGCACCATCGACCGAATCAACCCGCTCGACCTGCGTTATACAACACCCGGCATCGATCCCTTTGATGAAATGAAGCTGGGGCTGTGGATGGTGCGGGGCTTTTACACCTCGGACCTGCCGGGGCAGCTTGTGTTTGAAGGCATCTGGACGCCTGATTTTCAGCGGGTCAGAACCCCGTACGAGGGGACCGCCATAGGAAGCAACCCCGGGCCGCAGGGCCCCGAGAAGCTCAGGCCCCGCGCCTATGGGCAGAATGCCGCTATCGACGCCATGTTCCGCCATGACCGGCCGTCTTTCAGCTTGCACAATACAACGTTTGCCTTCAGGGTAAAGGGCACGTCGGAACTGCCGGGTAACTATCTTCTGGACTGGTCTCTGAGCTGGTATCACGGCATGAACACAACGCCGGTTGCCGAGGGCGATACGCTCGGCTATCCCAATTCACTGAACCTTAATAAAAGCACCTTGAACGGCTATCTGGACAATCTTGCCATCAGCCGCGTTTTTGGCGCAAAGCACCTGCCCGGATTAAACAATAAGAGTTTCTGGGATTATAAATATTTTGACGCCCTCGGCGCAAGCGGCCAGGCCTTTATTCCCTGGATGAAAGGCGTGCTGCGCGGGGAAGTGTCCTATGAAATCGGTGTTCCCGAAAATCAGGCATTTACGAAAGATATTGACGACGACCCCTCATACTCAAAGGTGATAACCGGCACGACTGAACGCGATCAGGTCAATGTGGGAATAACCATTGACCGGCCCATAAGGTGGGAGTGGCTTCAGAATCAGACATGGCTTGCATCCAGCGGTATTATTGACACCACCATCGGGTGGTTCGCCCAGCGGCGCCTTGGAAATGTGACGCGCATCCGAAGAACATTCGGCTATTATGAACGCAGCCAGTCAAACTGGACCCTCACTGTGCGGGGTAATCTGTGGCACACCGAACTTTTTCCCACCCTGCGCTTTCTGTACAATGCCCAAAACTGGGGCTACGGTGTGGCTGCGCTGCGCTATCAGCCGGGCAAGCATATGCGCTATGAAGCCGGCTACACATGGTTTTTCGCCAAGGAACCCTGGGATTCGCCGGAGGCATACTGCGAGAACAAGGATTTCGCCTATTTCAGGATAGGGTATGAATTTTAACAGAAGGAGAATGAACATGAAAAGAATACATCAAGTTAGTGGATGGTTTTTTGTACTGCTTTTAGCTGGTGTCAGTCAGGGGTTCTCCGGAGAAGTTACATTTCCCACGCCAAGCTATGAAGGCTCCGATCTTGCCAAGGTGCGTGAATGGGAAAAGACCTGGGTCGGCAAGAAGGTGGCAACGGAAAACGTTGATCAGGTAAAAGAGTATCTGCCTGATGGTGTGTACAAGGCAATGAAAAACCCGGAACTTTTCGGCGCGAAATCTTTATGGTTTGAAGTTGTTCCCTATCGGACATATGAGAATTCAAAAGGCAGAGTGGCAGCAACCAAAAAATATGCTCCAGATAGCAAACTTGATGCACAAGAGAATCTGGTCGGGTACGGCGATGTTGCCGGCGTGCCCTTTCCTCAGCCGAAAGCCGGCATTGAGGCGGCATGGAATTTTGATTCTAACAGCAAGGGTGACTCCTATTACCTGTTTCATGGAGGAACGGTTGTTGACTGCAGGTCAAAAAATGAGCGGGAAGCAGGGCATCTGCGCTGGGAGCTGTCATGGGAAGGCCGCTATGATGTGCCGCCGATTCCCAAAATCCCCGACAGCGATAATCCAAGGGGCATTGCCCGTTCTTTTTTTCAGCGGCACACGGCGCCCGCTGACTTTGTCGATACCACGATGCTTGAAATCAGATACAAGGACGGGCGCGAAGAGGATTTGTGGGTTTATACCGCGATGTTTCGTCGTGTCAGGCGCTATGCCACCAGCCAGAGAACAGATACAATCGACGGCACTGACATGATCTATGATGATCAGGAGGGATGGTACACGCATCCCACCCGCAATACCTATAAAGGGCTGGGCAGGGCTGATGTCCTGGTCGGTCGTCATCAGGATGAAAAGAACGTTCAGCGGGAAAAAGGGCAGGGCTTCTGGAACGGCTTTCAGCGGGAACGTACCAACAACTGGGTAGTCGAGGTCACCAATAAAGACAAGAATTATATTTACAGCAAGCAGATATGGTATCTGGACCCTGAATCATGGCAGATGAATTTAAAGGTTATGTATAACCGCCAGGGTGAACTCTGGAAAATGTATGAGATGTGCTACAACGAATATCCTTCGTACGGCGGAGGCAAGACGCAACTGCCCAATGCCGAGCACACGGTTGACTTTATCCGGCATCATGGAAGTCCGGGCAACCGTGAGATAAAAGGTGTGGGCATTGAAATACCTCTCAAGCAGTTTACGACACGTGCGCTGCAGGAGAAGAGCTATTGAAAATACGAGAGACGTGAAACGTCAGACGTAAAGTGGTGGTGTGTTTTCGCTTTACACTTCACGCTTTACGCTTACCGAAAGGCGCACAGGGATGAAGATGAGTATAAAGAAGGTAACTGTCGTTTTATCACTGCTGGCTGTGCTGCTGCCGTGCTGCAGCAAATTTGACCGCTCGAAGATCAAAATGCCGAAGTTTA
>CAYNVA010000277.1:0-2158 GCA_964400575.1 uncultured Thermodesulfobacteriota bacterium
CAGAAACGGCTGAAAATGACATCGAGAATATCGGCGGCAGTGGTCATGCCGGTTATTTCACCGAGAGCATCAAGTGCTGTATGCAGATCTATGGCCACCAGCTCCGGAGCACGATCGCAGAGCAAACCGGCGATGGCCTGCTCGAGAGCTGCCCGGGTTTTTTCCAGGGCTCTCCTGTGGCGAGCATTGGCAATGAGTATCTCTGATGGCGCTATGCTGTGGTGTGTGCCGATCATGTGAGCAATGGCCTGCTTGAGTGCATCAATGCCTTCATGGTGAAGAGCCGAAACGGCGACGATCATATCAGCGGGCAGGAAAGCAGCAATATCGCAGCACTCCCAGACAGAAGGCATATCTGTTTTGTTTATTACAATGATCGGATGTTTATCCGCAAGCAGTTCTGCCATCGCGTGATCGGCCTGATCAAGCGGCCGGCTTGCGTCAAGAACCAGCAGTACAATATCTGCATGCTTGATTTTTTCGCGGGCGCGCTCCATGCCTGCACGTTCGATTTCCTGATCGCTATCGTCGAGGCCCGCTGTATCGATAATACGTACAGGAAGGCCGTCGATGGTAATGGTTTCCTGGATGACATCTCTGGTTGTGCCGGGAATGGCCGTAACGATGGCGCGTTCATCTCCAAGCAGCGCATTCAGGATGCTTGATTTACCCACATTTGGTTTGCCGGTAATAACCGTCTGTACACCGTTTGCGTACAGACACCCGTCGTGGAAGGTAGCGATCAGTCCGCCGGCAGCTTCCGCGATAGCCTGTGTCTGTGCGGCCAGTGTCGATGATGCATCAACCAGAATATCATCTTCAGGGAAGTCAATAGCTGCTTCAACTGTGGCGGTGATATGCAGCAGATTTTCGTACAGCTGTTCAATCCGCTGTGCGAGTTTGCCAGTCAGCTGGCGAGAAGCAATTTTGAGCCCCAGTTCTGATTTTGCTTCAATGACATCGATAACCGCCTCGGCACGTGTGAGATCCATGCGTCCGTTGAGAAAGGCGCGACGGGTGAACTCACCTGCCTCGGCAAGGCGTGCTCCGGCCTCAAGCGCCATACGCAGTATTTTTTCAAGAAGCACGATGCCGCTGTGGCAGTTGATTTCGACTACATCTTCGCCTGTGTAGGAGCGCGGGGCTTTCATGTATGAGACGAGAGCTTCATCAAGATCACTGCCGTCCTGCGGGTCAACGATGATGCCGACATGAAGGCGATGTGAGGACTGTGCGTCGGGGCTGAAGCTTTTCGACCTGAAAAAGCCTGCGACAATAGGGCATGCCTCTGGACCACTCAGACGAATGATGCCGATGCCGCCGCTGCCGACGGGTGTCGCGATTGCAGTAATTGTGTCGTTTTGATGCATATTCAGGCCGAAGAAGAGATGGACGAATAGTGGCAGTGATTATGGATATATAAGAAGGGATTTTTTGATCGTTTCATCGACTTTGCTGAACAAACTGCTGGTTTGCGGCTGTTTGCAGTTTTTGCACATGATTTGAATCGAAATTATTTTTTTGTATCCAACAAGCCTATAAAGATGCGTCATGCATAATGCTGCATTTATGGTTTCTGCCGATGTTATTTTATATCCCTGCCCACCTCCTATGCTTATGACCCCGTGGGATTCAATGGCAGCTCGTGCTCTGCCTGATTGACTATCCTGAAATTCCGCAATTTTTTTATACATTTCATCTTCAGCATTCCACTTCCCCGACCAGCGCCTGGCTTCGATTTCGACGCTAACATCTGCTGTATATGATGCAGTAATAACTGATTTACGTGGGGTTTTCGTATCTTCAGAGGTAAACCCCGCTGGGAGATTTAGAAAAAAGAACGAATTTTTGTCCTGTATGGACTGTGTTTCAGTTAAGAACTTTTGTGGCTGTTCGGTTTCGTCTGGTTGCTGGCGCACCGGCGGTTTTGTTTGTAAAGGACTGAAGTTGGTCTTGCGGAAAAGGGCATTGAAGTCCTCCCACTGGATAAGCAGAAAAGCTCCTGATCCAATGGTAAGAATGACTATGATTGTGACGGCGATCCTGAAAAAGCTTTTATTTTTTCGAGGGATTCCTCTGGTTGGTTGTTCCTGCGCTAAGTGGAGATGTGGATGTTTTTTTTGTTTCTGCCCGGTTAAATCCGCAGGGTCTATTTTTT
>CAYNVA010000278.1:0-2813 GCA_964400575.1 uncultured Thermodesulfobacteriota bacterium
TTTTCGCCCCGGCAGCAAGCAGTTTTTCTGCAAGCTGTAGGCCCAGCATTTCGGCCTTGCAGGCACTACCTGCAATTGTATCTCGAAACATCTGCCGCCCGTCAAGCGATGCGATCATGCCAGTGATACTGACGGCATCACGATTAGCATGAGCCAGGCATCCCACCGGCACCTGGCAGCCGCCGTGCAGGCGCAGAAGAAAAGCGCGCTCAGCGCGCACTTCGCAGTCGGTTTTCGCATCATTTATTTTTGCCAGAAGATTTGAGATTTCAGTATCAGCGCCGCGTGTCTCAAGGGCGATGGCGCCCTGGCCGGGCGATGGCAGCATGAGATCGGCTGAAAGCGTCTGTGTTACCTTATCCATGAGCCCGAGCCGCGCAATGCCCGCCCGTGCCAGCACAATGGCGTCAAGCCCTTCATCCTGCATTTTGCGGATGCGCGTTTCAACATTTCCCCGCAGCGGCAGCACCACAAGATCGGGCCGCAGGGCTTTAAGCTGGGCCGTGCGCCGCAGGCTCGACGTGCCGATGCGGGCAGACCGGGGCAGGCTTTCAACAGTGTAGCCCCTGCCGGACAGCAGCACGTCGCAGGGGTTTTCACGGGGCAGCACCGCGCCGATGGCAAGCCCCGGCGCAAGCTCGGATGGCAGATCCTTGCAGCTGTGCACGGCCATATCGATGTCATTGTCCAGCAGCGCCTGTTCGATCTCTTTGGTGAAAAGGCCTTTGTCGCCGATTGCAAAGAGCGGGCTGTCGAGAATTTTATCGCCCGTAGTTTTAATGATGGACAAATCAACGGCGATGCCCGGTACGGCTGCTTGCAGAGCATCGGCGGCAAGCTCGGCCTGCCGCAGCGCCAGTTTACTGCCGCGGGTTCCGAGCCGTATGGTCCGCATCGTCATCATCCAGGCAAAGGTTGAAAAGCTCTGTTATCAGGCGCGCATACTCATGGCCGCTGGGGCCTGCGGCCTGCTCCTTGAGGCAGGCAACCGGCTCGTGCAGAAGCCGCCCGACGATTGCCTGCGCAAGGCCGGCCACGGCCTGCTGGTCATGCTCGCAAAGATGCCCAAGCTTTGCAAGGGCCTGCTGCAGTTCCTCCTGCTTTATCTGCTCGGCCTGCTGCTTTAAAGCAAATATTACCGGCACCACCGGCAGGGCAGCTATTTTTTTCATGAACAGGCGAGACTCCTGCTCGATAATGCCCCGGGCCTGGTGCGCGGCCTGCAGCCGCTGGCGGTAGGTTCTGTCGATTACGTTCTGAAGATCATCAATGTCATACAAAAATACGCCCGGTATATCGGCAAATGATGGGTCGATATCTCGCGGCACGGCAATATCGATGAGCGCGATCTCCCGGCCGCAGCGGCTTTTGAGCGACTGGCTGCACGCCTGCCCGTGGATGACAGCATGGGGCGCGCCGGTGCAGCCGATGACGATATCGGCATGGGCAAGCTCACCGGGTATGGCATCAAGGTGCAGAGCCCTGCCGCCTGCGATGCCTGCAAGCTCGCAGGCATGCTCATAGCAGCGGTTTGATACGATCACGGAGCGCACGCCGTTTGCCATGAGATGCCGGACAGCAAGCTGCGCCGTGTCGCCCGCGCCCACCACGAGCACATGCCTGTTTTCGAGATTTCCAAAAATCCCCCGGCACAGCTCAACGGCTGCAGAGCTCACCGAAACGGGATAGCGGCCAATGCAGGTCCGGGTGCGCACACGTTTGCCGGCATGCAGCGCCGACTGGAACAGCATGTGCAGCAGCCCGTCCGTGGCGCCTGCCTCTGCTGCTGCGCTGTATGCGTCCTTTATCTGACCCAGTATCTGCTGTTCGCCAAGAATCATGGAGTCAAGGCCAGCGGCTACGGAAAAAAGATGCGCTGCTGTCTGCTGGCCGGTATGTTTATATATATATTGGCGGAAGGTGTCGGGCTCCATGCCGCAGTGCGTTTCTAAAACCTGTTCAAGCACGGCAAAGCCGCGGCCCGCCTCCTGCGCCGAGGCATAGACCTCGGTGCGGTTGCAGGTGATGACCAGCACCGCTCCGGAAAGCTCGGGGCTTGCCAGCAGCATGCGGTAGATTTCACGCTGCTGCGCTTTAGAGAACGCGCAGGTTTCGCGAATGCCGACGGGCGCTGTTTTATGGTTCAGTCCTGCTGCGATGAGATGCATTGCCGTATGTGCTCCTGCGCTTCGTCATGTTTGCCGGCCGCAAGCAGGTCAAGTATGTCGGAATACACAAGCGACCGGAAGATTGCCTCGCGCGTGCCTGAATCGGGCACGGTGTTTTTAATCAGTTCGCGCTGCCGCCCGAGCAGTTCCAGAAACTCGCCATAGGGCTTGGTGATGATTTGCTCGAGATCGGCCCGGAGCTTGCTGGCCAGCAGGGGGCTTTTGCCTTCGGTTGCAATGGCTATGGACAGAGCTCCCCGGCGCAGCACTGCGGGAACGAAAAAATCGCACAGCTGTGGTTCATCAGCGACATTAATGAGTATGCCCTGCTTACGGCATGCAGCCGCAATGCGTTCGTTGGCTGCTGCATCGCCCGTTGCTGCCATGGCGAGAAAAAACCCGTGAAGATTATCGGTTGAAAAAGTTTTCTGCCGCCACGCTATCCGGCCCTGTGATGCAAGCCTCTGAATCTGAGCGATCGCTTCGGGGCTCACCACAGTCACTGCGGCGCCGGCCTCAAGCAGGCCATCGACTTTGCGCCCGGCCACTTTTCCGCCGCCGACAACAAGGCAGGGCCTGCTGTCAAGCCTGATAAACAGCGGAAAGAGATACGGTGGTTGTGTCTGCTTTGTCGTCATGGCCCGA
>CAYNVA010000279.1:0-2928 GCA_964400575.1 uncultured Thermodesulfobacteriota bacterium
AATTAAATAGTTTTGCGCGGTTAAGGGAAATAGTGCTCATTCAGCGTTCATTTATAATATTTTTATCTGACTGGTGGCAGGGAGGCTAAATTCAGGCCTTTTGGCTATGCCGAACTTGCCAGAAAAGCTGATCCATGCAATGATAAAAGCTGTTTCAGCCACAACTGACTCTGCGCGCAAAGGGGATGCCCGTGCATGATGAAAAGCTTTTTGCCGACTACCTGAGAAAATGTTTTGTGAGTGTTGACGGCCTCTGGTTTATGAAGATTGAAGAGGCTGCCGGATTTGACAAGGCCCTTGAGATCGACATGGCCGTCTGGGAGGTGCTCCCGAAAATCGAGGCCCGAACCATCAAAGAGCTGCTGCTGCTCGGGCATGGCATGGAGGCCTTGCATAAGGCGCTGGGCTTCAAGCTCAGGGCCGAGCTCTACAGTCACACATTGTCACCCGTGCGCGAAGATGGTTTCACCCTGGACGTGCAGGACTGCCCGTGGGTTAAGCACATAAAAAAAGCCGGCAGGGGGCATGTTCTCGAGCGCATATCATCGGTAATATGCCCGGCCGAATACGGCGCCTTCACGGCCGAATTCGGCAAAACTATTTCGATAGATCACCAGCGCGGCGACTGCGCCCATGGCGGGCACTGCCGCTTTGTCTTTCACCATAAGAAGCATCATGATTAATAAAGTTTAAGTTCATTCGTGGTCGCCAACATTATTGAAAATACTTTTTAAAGGAGCAGGGATTCATGAACTGGGATTTTACAGGTGCGCAGGTTGTGAAGGGTGAGGTTGAGTACAGCCTTGAAGAGTTCAGGAAAGATCTTTACGCTGAGGTACAGGAAAACTTCGCCGACTACGATAAGGATAAACTGGACGGCATATACCAGCTGGCCTATGATGTCTGCTACTGCACGGCCACGCAGCGCAAGCTTGGCGAGCTGCTTGCCCACTGCAAGCAGATGGGTGTCAAGGCCGACCTGAAGTATCTACAGCTCATTCGGGATTCCAATCTGAACAATATCGACATGCTGAAAGCGATCTTTGCGCGGAAGGTTTCGGAGTTTATGGACGGGGGCGCAAGCGGCAAAGAAGCGCTCAAAAAGCTGGATGACTATCACCGGCAGGTGCTTGCGGCTTCAGAGGTTTAGCGGCAGCAGGCCCGGCCCGCATGCTTGTGGCTGAAGAAAGGAAAAAGGGAATCCCTGCTTCGCCACAACAATCCTGTCATTCCGGCTTTGTCCGGAATCCTGCGTAGGATAGCGGTATGATTCCGGACAAGCCGGAATGACGCTGTATTTTTTTCTACACTGAGAATATCATGGTTCGTTAACCTGCGCGCAGCTCCTGCCATACCGCCAGATAGTGCCGCAGGTGATCATTGTCCGGGCTTTCGGCTTTTTCCCTGAGCATGTCTTGAAGCTGCGCCTCTTCTTTGAGGTAGTTCTCTGTGGTCAAATGCCCCGCCATGAGCGCAGCCCGCAGCCACACAAGATAGGTCGTGAGCGCGTCGCATTCATTATATTGGACGATGCGGCCAATGTCGCCCTTCATCCACAGGCCGGCAACATCCTGGCCATCGGTTCCGATCTTGCCCGGAATCCGGCACACCGTTGCCAGTTCATGCAGACTGGAACTAGCCTTGCCCCAGCCGCCGAACTCCTCCTTGAGATCGATATTATAATCGCTGCCGCGGGCGAAGTAGTCAACTCCCTCCCATGGCTTTGCAGGCCGCCGGCAAAAGTCGGGCAGGTACAGGCTGTTGGCAAGTGAGCGCTGCATCAGAATGATAATATCTGATGACTGCGAGTTATACCCCACAAGCTGGGGTTTGGCCTTGCCCAGGGCCGACAGAAAGCGAAAAAGAATATATGCCTCAGTGGAATTAAGCGCGTCAGGGGCCGGCAGGGAGTGCAGCTTCAGCGAAGCTGCTCCGTCTTTGCCCTGCTTGCGGATCACCGATGCAATGGAGACGACCCGGCACAGCACGGTCTTCAAATACGGCTGCGGGTCCTCCTCAGTGGCGCCTCCAGCTTTCCACATGTGCTTGAGGACCTCGTCGTCGCTGAGCGAGGCGGGCAGCCCATACACCCTGCGGCCTGATTCGGGATCAGGTACCCATTCCACATCAAAGGCCCATACTTCCGGCGGCACAATTTTCAGCATACATGTTCTCCACTTGTGGCTGTAAAAAGTCGCCCCGCTGCCATGCCTGCCGTCACATGTATGTGAACAGTCAAAAGATCGGAAGCGGGGATGAACGCACCTATGCTTTTAAATCAAGCAGCACAGAAGAGTCAAGTTTTAGATTGAAGCTTCATGGCGGCGCTGCATCACCGCACTATCCCGCAAGCAGCCCATACAGCTCCCCTGGCGAGTGCAGCGTGTAGGTTGGTTGTATAAAAAGACCGGCCCCGTCATAAAAACCCCACTCGGCAAAGGCGCAGTCAATGCCGCAGCGGCTGGCGAATTCAAGGTCGATGGGGCTGTCACCCACCATGAGACACTCTGTCGGCAAAAACTTTTTTCCTTTCTCCCGGTAATGGGCGCAGATGCGGTTGAATGCATCGGGGTCGGGTTTGGGTATGCCCTGATCAAGGGAGGCGATGAAGTCAAAGTAGTCGCGGATGCCGGCATTCCCGAGCGTACGGAGACTCCCCTCATAGGCCTTGTTGGTGGCAATGGCAAGCGGCACTTTGCCGTGCAGCTGCTCCAGAAGCTCGGGCACGCCCGGGAAGGCAAGCTCCATGTGCATGTATTTATGATAATGATTTCTGTAGGCTGCGCGAGCCGCATCTATATCCTGTATGCCCAGTTCACACAGGATGTCGCTCATGGGAAGTCCTATGTGAACGGGCCTTTGCGCAAGCTGCTCCTGTGTGAGCCCCATTTCACAGGCCATGTCTCCCATCGCAGCCATGATGGAGGC
>CAYNVA010000280.1:0-4493 GCA_964400575.1 uncultured Thermodesulfobacteriota bacterium
AAAAAAAGGGGGGGGGGAGTGGCGCACCGCGCTCCGGCATGCCCGCGTATTACTGCACTATCGCAACTCCTTCATAGGTCGTTGACTTTAAAACTATTTCAGCCTTTTTAACGGCATCAACATTCAGGGGCGCATAGTCAAGGCCCTCTGCAAGCTGCTGCCCCTCATGCAGAATCCATCCCAAAAGATTCACAAGATCCGAAGCCTTTTCTTTTGAGCGGCCGCTGTATTTCTGTTCTTTATAAAATACTAACCAGGTGAAGCCCGAAATCGGGTAGCCGTCTTTGGCTGCGGTGTCGACAATGCTCACACGAGTGTCATCGGGAATGGCCATGCCTGCCGCAGCGGTAACCGATTTCATGGAGGGCTTAATGAAAACGCCCGACTTGTTCTTTACATCGGCATACGACATTTTATTCTGCACTGCATAAATCAGCTCAACATAGCCGATAGCGCCGGGCACCTGTTTCACAAGGCCCGCCACACCGGGATTGCCTTTGGCGCCAAGGCCACTGGGCCAGTTCAGAGACTTGCCTGCGCCGACCCGCTCCTTCCACTCGGCGCTCACCCTGGCAAGGTAATCACTGAAGATGGCGGTGGTGCCGCTGCCATCGGAGCGATGCACGGTGGCGATATTCATGTCCGGGAGCTGCGCGCCCGGGTTGACGTCCAGTATCCTCTTGTCATTCCATTTTTCAATCCTGCCGAGGAAAATATCCACGATCAGGCTGGGGGTCAGCTTGAGGGCGGGATCGCCAGGCACATTATAGGTAATGACCACTGCGCCAAGGCAGGTCGGCACATGCAGAATGGGGGCGCCTGCTTCCGTTATCTCCTTGTCGTCCATGAAGGCATCGGTGCCGCCAAAATCAACGGTTTTGGCCTTCAGCTGCTGAATGCCGCCGCCCGAGCCGATGGCCTGGTAATTGACCTTCACGCCTTTTTCCTGGTTGTAGGTGTCAAACAGCTTGGAATAAAACGGGAACGGGAAGGTGGCGCCCGCACCCAGCAGCTCCTTGCCGCCTGCCTGCGCCGGCTGGCTGAAAAGCCCTGCAGCCGCGCACATAATTGCCAGAATGATCCATGTTTTTTTCATATGCTTCTCCTTTATTGTGAGTAAAAACGCCACTACCACTTCCAGTTCAGATCAAACTGGAACCTTTTGTCTGTCTGAGCGCCGCCGCTGAGCATTTTTGAATCGAAATATGTTGTGGTGGCCCAGACATTTTTCATCAGACCGTACTGAAGCTGAAATTTTGTTCCGCGCACATTCGTGCGGCCATCATAGGTGTCGCTGTCGGGGAGAAAATCAAGCCAGGCATCCCGTTCAAGTTTTTCATACCGGGCCATGAACAGCCAGTCATTGAGTTTGGCGACCTTTTCATGCCCGAACTTGATACCATAGACATAGCCGGTATCTTTCGTGCT
The DNA here is from genome assembly GCA_964400575.1 of uncultured Thermodesulfobacteriota bacterium. Taxonomy (GTDB): domain Bacteria; phylum Desulfobacterota; class WTBG01; order CAIYCZ01; family CAIRTM01; genus CAIWCT01. The sequence continues at coordinate 1,429 of CAYNVA010000280.1, forward strand.
GGGGGCGTCCGTGTTCTTTTCATATTCGCCGAATATGGCGGCAAAGGGCATATACTCAAGGGGCAGCTTGGTCCCCAATTCACCGCTCACCTGCGCGCAATTGTAATTATTTTCCAGTGTACCCGGATCTTTTTCATTTATCTGATTCAGGGTATTGGTTTTGCTTGACCAGTCTGCAAAAACATGGTTTTCCACATTGTTTGATTGAAACCAGGTAAAGGCATTCTTAAAGTAGGCATTGCCGAACTTGATCTTGCTTCCCGGCTGAATGACGAACATGGAGGGGTCGTTTTCGTCATTGGGCAGCTCATCGATAATAAACCAGCCCGTGTTCAGGAAAAGATCCATCGTCGGCGAATAGGCATAGGTGAACTGCGCCGCCACGCCGTCGGGGTTAATATCGGAATCCCAGAAAGAGTCCGTAGGCCTCCAAAGGGGATTTTCAAATTTGCCGCCGAGAAGCGTTACCCAGCTGAATGGTTTATAGCGGGCATAGGCATAATCTATGCGTACTGCGCTTTTTGAAAACTCTTTTCCGTAGGTCTGGTTGCTTGAACGCGGATCATCACTGCCGCTGGTAAAACCGAACCCGACATCCATATTCTCAGCAACCTTGGTAACCACGCCCAACCGCAGACGATACCGGTAGCGCTCCCGGTCCTTGAAATCATCCACATCCCGGTCGATACTTTCATAGCGGAGCCGCAAATCGCCCTTAAGCTGCATCTTACGTACCCATTCTGGTATTTCGCCGGCAAACAGGCTCGGATTATCTTTCTTTATAGCATCTTTTGTGCCTTTTATGACCTCGGCCCGCTCCTGATCTTTTTCCTTCCAGCTGGCCTCGCTGACTTCCTGCAAGACCTCGGTAGCTTCCTGTTTATTGAGTATGCCCTTTTTAACCAGCTTATCTACTAAAATATCAATGTCACCTGCGCGGGCAGAGACAAAGCTCCCCAAAACTATCAGCCCGCAAGCCACACCCAGTAAAAGTAATTTTTTCATACTATAAGCCTCCTTTCGGCATTACTTTTTTGCTTTTGCTTCAAGTTTAAAGTTAATGCTGAGCGGAGTCGGCTGTGTGACCACGCCTTCTATATTATTGATCAGCGCGCTCACCCAGCCAAAGCCATACACCGAGTTCAAGGTAATGACTTTCGTGGCCTTTTGCGGTGTTGTAAAATTGGCGTTTATAACAAACTTTTTGTCGAACTTTTCACCGAGGGGGTAGGCAAACCCGATAAGCGAATAATCTATGTATGCGCCGAAGGTAATTGTGGCAGACGTGCTCAGCGTTACTGTCAGATTACCGCACTTTGTCGTATTGTCGCCGATGGCCACAAACAGATACGATTCGTAATTGTTGAGGCCGTATGCATCAAACTCATCATTTAAATAGAATTGCCGCGTCTGCTCAATGCCCGGCTTCAACATAATCACTTCCGGCAGACCGTTGAATCCCGCCTGCGCTGAACCTGTTGCAACCAGAAGCGCCAGCGCTATACACACTGCTGTAAAAATTTTTACTGCTTTTCTGTTTCCCATAACCTTTGCCTCCCTTTCTTCTCCATTAAAAAAATTTGATAGACTGTTGCCTTTGTGGCACGTTATGGGAAATTGTAACCCTGCTTTGTTAACCTCCTTTAAGGTTTCAGTTAATAGTATGTTAAACATCAGTTAATTCTGAAGAAGCTTTCTGTTAAGATTCGGTTAATTTTCAAAGGACCGGGGGAGCAAAAGCTTGACTTCGACGGCTGAACACATGCATAATAAATCCCTCGGCGACTGTTGCACAATGCCGCAGTCATGAATGCCGGAACACACATTCAGCCCCGCGTCCGGCAAAATTCAACACAGGGAGACCAGAGGTATGGACGGTCATATTTACAAGTCATTTGACAAAGAGCTGCATGATTTAAAGGAGCGGCTGCTGCTGGTGGGCGGCCGTGTGGAGCGCGCCATCCGCGATGCGGTCAAGGCCCTTGAAGAGCGCAATTCGGAGGCTGCCGAAAAAATCATCGAAGACGACGACGTGGTTGACGCCGAAGAGCTCGAAATCGACGAATTCTGCCTGCGCCTGCTGGCGCTGCGGCAGCCCGCCGCGCGCGACCTGCGGTTCATAACCACGGCCATCAAGATCAACTATGACCTTGAGCGCATCGGCGATATGGCTGTCAATATCTCAGAGCGGGTGCTTGAATTAAATAAAGAGCCGCAGCTCAAGCCCTATATAACGCTGCCGCAGATGGCGCTGAGCGTGCAGCAGATGCTCAGGGACAGCCTCAACGCTTTTGTCAACGAAGACCCCATTGCGGCCCGCGCCGTCGTTGAGGAGGATGAAAAGGTCGATCATGCCCTGAACGAGATTTATAACGAGCTGGTGAATTTCATGGTAAAGGACTATGGCTCCGTGCCGCGGGCCACACGGCTGTTGTTTATATCAAAATATCTCGAGCGCATCGCCGACCATGCCGTCAACACAGCCGAGCTGGTCGTGTTTATGGTTGAAGGCAAAATTCTGCGGCACCGCAAGCATCATGAGGGAGAAATCGACTGATGCAGAGGATTGCGCCATTTCTGCTGGCGGCTTTGTGCCTGTGGGCGGCCGGCTGCGGCGGGGAGTCCACATCCCGGGCGATTTATGAGAAGCATATTGTCAATATAGCCGGGTCGACCTCGGTTATGCCTTTTACGGAAAAGCTTGCCGAGCATTTTATGGTCGAGCAGCCGACTTTTATCGTCAATGTGCAGTCCGGCGGCTCAACAGCAGGCATACAGGCCTGCATGAACAAAACCGTTGAGATCGGAATGAGCTCCCGCGAGCTGAAGCCCGACGAGAAAAAGCTCAATGAAATTACGATCTGCCTAGACGGCATCGCCATGATCGTGCATCCGGAAAATCCCGTGACCAGAATGAAGCTTTCCCAGGTGCGCGATATTTTCAGCGGAAAAATAAAGAACTGGAAGGATCTGGGATGGCTCGACCGCCGCATCGATGCGGTGACGCGCGAGGAAGGCTCGGGCACGCGCGGCGCCTTTGAAGAGCTGGTGATGCACAAGGATCA
>CAYNVA010000281.1:0-2398 GCA_964400575.1 uncultured Thermodesulfobacteriota bacterium
AGATCGCCAGGCAGAGCGCAGCCCTGCGCGATGCAGGAAAAAACATCCAGTTTCACTGCCGTCTGAAGCGTAATAGCTTCCCAGCAGGAAGATGCCGTGCTTAAAAGGTTTTTTGGCGTCCACTGCTGTTGCTGAGACATACAAAAGCCCTCCTGTACAAAGCATGCAAGCGTGCCGGCCTGCCCGCTAGTCAGATACCTCCGGCAAAGCCGGAGGCTTGATTTGTGAGCCGCTCAAAGCAGCCTTGAATCTTAGCCGCTCAAAGCGGCAATTTGGATTTCATTGTACTGTTTGCATTAAAGTCGAAAATTTTCTGTTCATGACTTTTTACTTTTTTTAAGCATTCATTGCTGTTTATCATTTAGTTCATTGAGATTCCCGGAACTGTCAAACTTTATGAGTCCCCCGGCAGAGCCGGGGGTTTACCCATGATTAATTATTGAGCGAATGCAGCGGCGCAGGGATACGGCCGCCTTTGGCCACAAAAGGCGCCGAGGTGCCGACGGTCGGAATGTCGATGATGGTGGCCTCTCCGAACAGGCCCCCGAACACGGCCATGTCACCGGCCTTTTTTCCCGGCACGGGAATAAGCCTCACGCCCGTGGTCTTGTTGTTGACCATGCCGATGGCGGCCTCGTCGGCGATGATGGCGGAAATCGTGTCGGCATCGGTATCGCCGGGTATGGCGATCATGTCAAGACCAACGGAGCAGACGCTGGTCATGGCCTCGAGCTTTTCAAGGCGCAGGGTGCCCTGCTGCACGGCATGGGCCAGCGCACGGTCTTCCGACACGGGAATAAATGCGCCGCTCATGCCCCCGACAGACGACGAAGCAAAAAGTCCGCCTTTTTTTACCGCATCATTTAAAAGCGCAAGAGCGGCTGTGGAGCCCGGCGCACCCAGCACCGTTATGCCCATGGCCTGCAGTATTTCACCCACGCTGTCACCCATTTTTGGGGTCGGGGCAAGAGAGAGATCCACTATGCCGAAGGCAAAGCCCAGAGCAGATGCCACCTCGCGGCCGATAAGCTCTCCAACGCGCGTGACGCGAAATGACGTGGTTTTAATCTCCTCTGCCACCTGCCCCAGATCAGGGGATTTGCCCATGGCGATAAATCGCTCAAGTGCGCGCTTCACCACACCCGGACCGCTGACGCCGATATTTACGACGCACTCAGGCTCGCCATAGCCGTGATAGGCACCGGCCATAAAGGGATTATCTTCGGGGATATTGGCAAATACCACAAGCTTTGCGCAGCCAAATCCGTCGCGGTCTGCTGTTTGACGGGCTATATCCAGTATTATCTGGCCCATCATTTTGACGGCGTCCATATTGATGCCCGCCTTGGTGGATGCCACATTCACCGAAGAGCAGACCCGTTCGGTCCGGGAGAGCACCACGGGCAGGGATCGCATCAGAGCAAGCTCGGACTGAGTGGCCCCCTTCTGGACAAGGGCCGTATAGCCGCCCACCAGGTCGACCTTCACCTCGCGAGCTGCGCGGTCAAGCGTGGCTGCAACAGCAAGAAGGCCCTCCTCTCCATGCCCGGCGGCAACCGAGCTTATGGGGCTTACGGCGATGCGCTTATTGACTATCGGGATACCGTAGGTGCCGGCAATCTCAGTGCAGACCGCAACAAGGCGGCTTGCCTTATTGACCAGCTTGCGCTCGATCTTCTGGCACAGCTGGTCGATATCCGGTGAGCTGCAGTCCATCAGGTTGATCCCGAGCGTCACCGTGCGCACATCGAGATTTTCCTCCTGCAGCATCCGCACGGTTCGCAGAATATCTTCAGTTCTCAGCATGGCTTTTCCTCTGGGCTTTCAGATTTTTGAATGCGTGAAGGCTATTTCATTGGTGGCGGCGAATATGTTCTCATGCTGCAGATGCACCGCCAGCGGGTAGTCTTTCCACAGGCCCTTCAGGTCGATCTGCAGCTGCATGATGTCCTGATCGCGGGGAACAACCACCTGGCCGATCAACAGGAAATCATCGCCCTGTGTATGGGCAAAAAGATCGATAATATTGATGGCCCGTCCTGCAAGATAGACAGATACGCGGCTGATGATGTCGGGCCGGTCCTTGCCCGTGAGGGTAAGCACGAAGCCGTCGCCGTTGCGGGCCTGCGGCGGCCGGGGCTGAGCACTCTCGCGCTGCCTGACCGATACATGAAACTCGCCCGGAGCCCCTGCTGCTTCAAGCCCGCGGCGCACCGCGTCAAGTGAGGTATCGCCGGCGAAATCGGCTGTCAGCAGAATGGTGAAATACTCGTCCATAACCGTCTGGCTGATGGCGCCGATGGTGCCGCCCAGCGAGAATATGCTTTTTGCGACGGCGGCGATAATGCCGACCCGGTCACGGCTCATAAGTGCTATTACGACATGGGCTGGCATGATG
>CAYNVA010000282.1:0-8016 GCA_964400575.1 uncultured Thermodesulfobacteriota bacterium
GGCTCATGCACGACCGTGGATTTTTTCATGCTGATTTGAATATGAAAAACATACTGGTCGATACAGCCAGGCCCGCAAGCCTCTACATTATCGACTGGGATAAGTCGCAGCGCCTTGACCTGCTGAGCGATAGCCGGCGAATGGCAAACGCCGTGCGCTTCTGCCGCTCCATGATAAAGCTTGCAGGCAAAGGCCTGCCCGTGCATGATGATGACACGGAACTGTTCCTGCGCGCCTATCGCGATGACGAGCAGTTTGTGCGGACCTGCAGGGAGCGGCTGCGGCGCAGCGTAGCGATTCGCAGCAGGTTTTGGACAACAACAAAGTAAGCAGCTTAACAACAGTGAAGTACAAAAGATAGAATTCAGAATCCAGTAGTCAGAATTCAGAAGGGGGAACAAAGAGCGAGTTCAAAAATCAGAAATCAACATGGAAAGAAGGTCTGATTAACAAGTCGAATATTTTTATTCCTGCTTTTGGATTCCGATTCACAGCTTCTGTTTTCCGGTTCTGCCTTTTGTTTTTATTCTGGCTTCTTCTCTGAAATATTCTTGGAGATCCTCTCTATGGGCACTATAAAAATCCTTTCAGAAATCGTTGCCAACAAGATTGCCGCGGGCGAGGTTGTAGAGCGGCCGGCATCAATCGTGAAGGAGTTGGTGGAAAACTCTCTTGACGCCGGTGCGGGGTCAATTGCCGTGTGGGCGGGCTATGGCGGCAAGGGCCTTATCCGCGTAAAAGACGACGGCTGCGGCATGGACGCCGAAGATGCCCGGGCCTGCCTGCTGCGGCATGCCACGAGCAAAATAGCCGATGCCGAGGATATTGAGCGCATCGCAACGCTGGGGTTCCGAGGCGAAGCCCTGCCGAGCATCGCCTCGGTATCGCGCCTCATGCTCATCTCCCGCAGGCAGGCCGATGATGCCGCTACCATTATTAAAACCGCAGGCGGTGTCGTCGAGTCGATAAGCCAGTGCGTGGCAGAGCCCGGCACCACTCTGGAGATTGCTGATCTTTTTTTCAATACGCCTGCCCGCAGGAAATTTTTAAAGTCCGACCCGGCGGAATACAATGCCATTGCCGAGGTCTTCATGACCATCTGCCTTTCCCGCAGCGCCGTATCCTTTACCCTGCGCCGCAACAATGACCTTGTTGCCGACTACCCGGCATGCGGGGGCCTTCTTGAGCGCATCGGCCAGCTCTATTCGCCCGACTTCTCCGAAAAGCTGTACCGCGTCGCCATCGACAAAACCGATTTCAAACTTGACGGCTATGTAAGCGCCCCCGACACAACGCGCGTAAACCGTACCGGGCAGAAGTTCTTCATCAATGGCAGGCCCGTTCAGTCGGCAGGGCTCAGCATGGCCCTTACCCGCGCCTATAGCGAATTTCTGCCCCGTGGCCGTTTTCCTGTTGCCTTTCTTTTTCTCGACATCCCGCACGATTTTGTAGATGTGAATGTGCATCCAGCCAAGCGCGAGGTGCGGCTGCGCACGGAAAGCTATTTTCAGGACCTTATTGTACAGGCAATAAAAAAAGAGCTGCATGGCAAGGGCTTCTTTCTTGAAGAACCCTCCAGCCCTATACCGCAAGATATGCCACGGGAACGCTCCTTCGAAAGCAGGCCTCCTTTAAGTTTTAACTCGCTTCGGGAGGAAGCCGCGACCTGGCAGACACTGGAGAAAAAAGCTGTTCCCGCAGAAGAAAGTGCCGGGAGCAGCAGGCCGTCGGCTGCCATCCTGCTCGAAGAGGCCATCAGCCGTCAGCGCTTCGACGCGCACCCGTTCGACTCGGTCAGGGTGACCGGCCAGGTGCTGGGCATGTATATTATTGCTGAAAAAAACGGGGGGATTGCCGTGTTTGACCAGCATGCGGCCCATGAGCGGATTTTATACGAAGAGCTGCTTGCCTCGCTGGCGCAAAGTACGGGCGCGTCGCAGAAAATGATTTTCCCGGTGACGCTGCATCTGGGCATACAGGAAGGGCCGATCATGGAGAGCACCGTTGACTACTTTCAGCAGCTCGGCTTCGGCATCAACCCCCTCGGGGGCGGCAGCTACTCAATCGATGCCGTGCCTGCCTGCATGACGGACATTGATCCGGCGGCTGTGGTGCGCGATACGCTCCATGAACTTATGGAAGGCCATGCGGCAAAAGCATTCGAGAGCCGCCTGCAGGAGCTTGCCGCAATTCTTGCCTGCAAGACCTACGCGGTCAAGGCGGGTAAGGCTTTGAGCTTGCCCGAGATGGAGCATCTGGTCAAGCGCCTGGGCGCCGCTGAGAACCCCCATGTCTGCCCCCATGGCAGGCCCACTTTCTTTATCATTACGCGGCAGGAGCTTGAGCGGCGGTTTAAGCGGACATAAGCATCAGGCGATCAGTCCGGGGCTTTTCATATTGACTCTATCGCATGCCGATGCTACTTTTTGTTATATAAAATGCATGTTGTTTATTGTATTGGTAAATAAGAGGAGATTTATTATGACCACCGTTGCCGATAAAGTCCTTGATGAAGCACTGGCCTTGCCCGCTGATGCCAGAATCGGACTGGTTGAGAAACTCCTGACCAGCTTAAATCTTCCCATACAGCCGGAAATAGAGCAATTGTGGGCGGAAGAAGCCGAACAGCGCTTTTCGCAGATTAAATATGGCGAAACAGAGCTTGTTCCGGGGGACAGGGTTTTTAATGAAATTCGCGAGAAATATCCAAAGAAATGAACTGCTTCTTTCATCCAAAAGCAGCTGAGGAACTCAACGAGGCTGTGCTCTATTATGAGGATTGCCAGCCGGGTCTTGGTCTGGAATTCGCCGAAGAAATTTATGCAACCATTGCCCGTATTTCCGAGTACCCCACTGCATGGACTGCTCTGTCTGAAAACACTCGGCGTTGTCTTGTCAACAGATTTCCCTACGGCGTTATTTTTCACAGCACATCAGACATGCTGTATATTATAGCCATCGCCAATCTGCACAGGCGCCCAGGTTATTGGGAAAAACGGCTATAAACCTAAAACTCGCACCGATGAACAAAGTATTGCAATGGTGCTCATTGCGCATCCTGCGAGCTCGGACTAAAAAAATGAACTTCCCAAAGCGAATTATCCAAAAACAACATGAATCCGAGTCTTACGCAATACTTCTATACAAATTGCGCAAGGTTGGAATCTTTCGGAATCTAACAGAAAATGACTATGGGATTGATTTTGAAATTGAAATTGTCAAGAATGGTAAACTCACAGGTAAGTATTTAAAAGTACAGGTTAAATCTGCAGAAGTTATCAAGCTCAGAAAGAAAGATAATGTGCCAACAGTTTCCGGCATTAAGCAATCTACTCTTTTGTACTGGACTGAATTAAGTTTTAGCACAAATGTTTTAGTCTTTTTGGTGGATATCAAACAAGAAAAAATTTACCTGACAAAGCCAATATTTTGGCAGGCTGCAAAGTTAATTGACGGCAGTAACAAATCTAAAACCATAGAGTTCCTTCCAGTATCCGAATATCACGCAGAGGTTGCCAAGGCATTAACCTCTGTTTATGCAGTCGCGCCGACCATTCGCGATCATATATATCTTCACGTGGAAGCAATTAGGCACCTCAAACAGTTTATTGATTTATACTTGGGCATTTTCCACTATGATTCGCACATGCCGATTGAAGAACCCGTTATTTTTAAACAATTTTTAGAGTTATGCCAAAAATTACTTTGGTATAGAAACGTGGTTGAAAAATTCTCAAAAGCAGACCTACAAAATCCATATTCCATTCACCATTGGAAAAAGAAAACAAAATCTTATGAACTGTACAATTACATTTGCCAAATACCGATGAAAATTCTAATGCCAGAATTTTTGGCAGAGTTAACAAGTTTACGTAAACGTATTCTTGACAGTGAATATTACTGGATTCATAAGAATACGGAATATTTTCGTTTGGTATATACTCACGGGATTCCTCAAGACAGTGAGTTTCAAAAACTTGCTACTGCATGGGATGAATTTGAAAAGAACCAATTGAAACTTGAACGGGATTTTATACAATATTTTAAAAAATGGGGTAACGGAAAAACAAATAGTCGAGAAAATTAACAATCCTAAAAGAGGATGGTAGTATGGACACACTACATCTTAACTGAAACACACCCCAAATGGCAGGGAAGGCCCCTCTTAATTCAAATTAGCCTATCCAAAGATAAAATCCAGTCTTTAACCGCTTCAAAATCTTCAACTATAGATCTAGCAATTTCTTTATCCTGGGCGGAAGATATTTTTTCTTTTTGTTTCCAAGTAGTTAGCTTTTTTTCAATTTCTTCTCGAAGTTCACATCTCTCATCACGCAATACCAGAATCTCTCCATCTGAGAGTTTCTGAAACAAAGGCAAACAATCTACAATTGTATGTATAATAAGGTTAATAATTACACACTTGCTTTCGATCAATTCAGATCGTAACGCTTTACGGTCTCTAAAAAAAAATTTGAGGCATTTTTCCGCATTTTTGATATTACCATCCTTGTAAAAAAGTTGTGTCATCTCTAGCCAGCAGGCGTAGATCCCTTTCCTGCCCCCTTCTTTATAATAGTCAAGGGCCATTTGCTCATTTTCCTGTACACCACAACCACCCTGCCTATAAATATCAGCTATTCGATAATATGCTAAATTGCAGCCTAACTTGGCTGCGTCTTTATATAGTTTTAAGGCTTCGCCATAATCTTGAATTTCATCAAAATGTCCAAAGTAAAAATCTTCTGCTTTATCCCACAATCCGAACCAAGGCTCTGTAGGCTCATTCTCATCTTCAGCTGCCCCATCTAATTCATCGTACTCATCGGGATCATCGTAGGTTAAAGGTTCGCTTGATTCTGAGTTAACGGTGCCCAATTTAATTAAGTGTTTTGGAAGTGACAAAATTGCCTCCACAGCATCTTTAGCAGGAGCTCGAAAAAACTCTCTTTTATCAGAGACTCTATAACCTTTTCTCGACAAAATCGTATGAACGTGTGCTTCGGCAGCTTCACAGTCATTTACATACTGTTCATAAATAACAATAAAAGGAGTTGGTACACCAGTTACACCTGAAAGTTCTTGTGCACGTGCACCGGGGTGTCTGTTGGTTTTGCCAACCTTTATGAGGTCTGGCATAGAGCTATTTGCGAGTACATAAATATATCCAGTAGCCATGGTATAACTCCTTTAATCTTAAAAAAAACAAGTGGCGGTTGTATTTTTCAAAGCTGCCCTAACCAAGACGAAAGGCTGTCTGCCGTCAGGCGATCAGGCTGAAGGCATCGGTTACTTCCATACCGGGCAGGATGCCAAGGGCCTCTGCATGCCGGTTTACTGCCTTGATCTTTCGCAGCGGAAAGCGCTCAAGCGTGCCGATGGGGTTATCGGGAGAGCTTTCAACCATGGCCGCAGCAGCGCCGAATGACTCTATCTTCTCAAGATCAAAAACTCCGCAGACGAGAAACCCCTTTGATCCCGTCACCAGCAGTATGCTGAACCCCTGCCATTTTACCTGCACGCCTTCCACGAGGCCGTTTTTTGTTTCGTAGGATTTTGTGATGATGTCCATTATTTTACGTCCCTGAAAAAAAATAAATTGTAGCTCGTAGGGTGGATTAAGTCCGCCGTGGCGGACGAATCCACCGAAACTATTCCACCTTCAAGTCCCTTATGTTGTGCGGTTCAAAAGCACCCAAGTCTGCCGAATAATACCCGCATTCTACCGCTCGCATGAAAGAGCTGTGCTGCCAATCAACTGGATGTTGGGCGTATCCATGCTTTACAGGGTTGTAATGAATGTAATCCATATGCCTGCGCCAGTCATCTTCATCACGAAGCAGATGCTCCCAGAACCTTCGTTGTCACACCTGCTTTTCTTTTCTTTGATTTAACGGGTTATCAATGCCGATAGAAAAATGACGTTTTATCAGTCTCCACCGTGTCGAGAAATCTTCATCGCCTCCAGGCATCTGCCATATGCAGTGTATATGTTCTGGCAGAACAACCACCGCATCAAGGATAAATGGATGGCGGTTCCGGGTCTGGCGGAATGCCTCTCTGAGCCCTTCAATATTGGCCGGGCCAGTCAGCAACCTCTGACGGTTATGGGTCACGACCGTAAAAAAGTAGGGGCCGGCTTTTTTGTAAAGCCTTTTGTAATCGCTCATTTTTTTAATTTATTTGGTGGGTTCGTCCGCATGGGCGGACTTAATCCACCCTACAGCTTTTGAACCGCAGAGAATCAGCCATGGCGGAGCGGCCCCTACCTCTTATATCCTATGATTGTGCGCAGCAACTGGCTGCGGTCTTCCTTGTCTTTTGCGCCTTCAACGCCTTTGGGTGCAAACCCGTCGATCACGCCCAGCACGCCGCAGCCCTGCTCGCTCTTTGCCACAATCACCTCAACCGGGTTTGCCGTGGCGCAGAAAATGGTGCACACCTCCTGGCACTGCTTGACCGCATTGAGCATATTGATAGGATATGCGTTCTTCATGACGATGTTAAAGGTATGCCCCGCTGCCAGAGCCTGCGCATTTTCAGCTGCAACTTTAATGAACTCCTCGTCATTGCCCTCGGTGCGGATGAGGCAGGGGCCCGATGCTTCGCTGAAGGCCACACCGAACTTCACGCCCGGAACCGTGGTAATCATGATTTCATACAGGTCCTCAACGGTTTTGATGAAATGCGACTGCCCGAGAATCAGGTTTGCCCCCTCGGGAATGTTCATGGTGACGGTTTTGAGTTCCATCTGATTAATCCCTCCTGTTTTGTAGTGTCCCCATTGCCAAAATTTAGGGCGCGGGCACCGCGCCCCTACGTCCGATCTCCGAACTCCGGCCTCCTGGTTTTTCAATCCAAAATCCCAAATCTAAAATCTAAAATTTTATTTCCCCCTGCCCCACCGGCGGCGCTGCGGCTTTTCCGGCTCATCCTCGGCAGACGGCGAAATAACATACACCTCTTTTGCCACATCCTCCTCCATGGCCACCTGCGTATTGCCGCACTGCAGCACAAAGGCCGGGGTTTTCTGATGCACTTTTATCTCGGCGCCGGGTATAATGCCGAAATGGGCAAGCTTATGCATGCGCGTATTTGACAGCGTGTTGATATAGGATATCTTTACCGGATCCCCTACGCATACGCGGTCAAGCGACACAATGGCGCTTGAAAGCGTGTCTCGCTCGCCCCTGCAGCACGCACCCGCGGGAATTTTCAGCCCGTGCGGGCACTCGCCCGGATGCCCCAGCAGCGTGCAGATGCTGTCGGCAATTTCAGGAGCAATGACATGCTCGAAATCGCAGGCGCCCTGTTCCGTTTCTTTGGGCTGCATCCCGAGCACGTCGGTCAGCAGCCGCTCGGCCAGACGGTGGCACCGCACGATCTGCCGCGAGGCATCATAGCCTTTCTTCGTGAGCGTGATCTTTCCCGCGCTGTCGGTGGTGATGAGGCCCTGCTGCCTGAGCTCTTCAAGCACCGGCTCGGTATAAATCTCCCGCTCATAGGGCCGTCCGTCTTCCGTGCACGGCTCGCCCTCTTCGGTTAAATACCACAGCGATTCTATGTATTCATCAAGCTCGCGTTTGTCCATATCTCACCTCATGTCTTTGTCGGGCAACGGCCGCAGCCGTTGCAAGTACCTTTAACAATCAATGTCGGGCATGGCGTGGGCCTGCCCGCATGCTACATCCTCAAAATAAAATTCACCAGCCCGCCGACAATACATGCCGTGGCGGTTATTGAAGCAACCATCCACAGGGCTGTTTTAATCCCCAGCTCCTTCACGATTGCCATGGTGTTTGCAAAGCAGGGCACAAAGCCGGTCATGACAATGACGGCAACTATGGTCTGGACATAATCAAGCTCTCCTGTCTGCGCCAGCTTCAGCACCACCACAGCCCCCGCCTCAAGCCGCAGCAGGCACAAAAGAAATGCATCAACCATGACCATGGGCAGATGCAGGTAGGAAACGATGACCGGCGCAATCACCCGCTTGATAACGGCAAGCAGCGCTAT
>CAYNVA010000283.1:0-2112 GCA_964400575.1 uncultured Thermodesulfobacteriota bacterium
CGTTTTTCTGCGACTGCTGCGCCGCGGGCATTGCTTTTATCGATAGCCCCTTATGCTGCACCTGTGGTATAATGTTTATTTCGCGCGCAGGTGAGGATCATCTGTGCGGAAACTGTAGAGAGTCGCCGCCCCGTTTTGACCGGGCCCGGGCCGCGGGAGTCTATGCCGGCACCCTCAGAAAGGCTATCCATCGGTTCAAGTACCGGGGTGACCTGCTGTTTGCAAAGCCCCTGGGGCAGCTGCTTGCCGAGCATGGCCGGAGGCTTTTGAACCTGGACGCTCTGGATCTCATCGTGCCGGTGCCACTGCATCGCCGGCGACTTCGGCAGCGTGGCTATAACCAGTCACTTGAGCTGGCGCGGCACCTGGGCGCATGCCGGGGCATTGCCGTTGCTCCCGAGTGGCTGGTAAGAAACAGGGAAACGCCACAGCAGACAGCCCTTTCCCGCCACGAGCGCTCCCGAAATGTGCGCGGCGCCTTCACCTGGACGGGCCCGGCGCTCACTGATAAACGGGTGCTGCTTGTGGACGATGTCTATACGAGCGGCGCCACGGCAGATGAATGCGCCGGGGTTTTGAAAAAGTCGGGTGCAGGCACGGTCGAGGTGCTGACGCTTGCACACACGCAATAAAGGAGTATGGCTTTGAAAGATATCGACAGCCTGCTGGCCCTTGTGCATGAGGACATGGAGCGTGTTGAGCAGATGCTCATGTCCTGCATCGATACGCCCGTGGACATGCTCAATGATATCTGCAGGCATATTCTCGGCAGCGGCGGCAAACGTATCCGGCCCCTGATTCTTTTGCTGACGGCCAGATTCTGCGGCTACCAGGGAACAAGCCATATACCGCTTGCCTGCGTCCTTGAATATATTCATACGGCGACCCTGCTGCATGATGATGTTATCGACCACGCCGAGATACGCCGGGGCAGTTCATCGGCCCACAGGCTGTGGGGCAACCAGGCGACCATCCTTGCGGGCGACTATTTTTTCGCGCGCGCTTTTTCCCTGGCGGTTGCGGTTGGCAATGTGAGAATTCTGGAGGTGATCGCCCGTGCGGCACAGTGCCTTGCAGAAGCAGAAACATTTCAGGTGGCCAAAACCGGCGATCCGCTCACGACCGAGCAGGAGTATTTCTATATCATTGAAAACAAAACCGCGAGCCTCATCGAAGCCGCAGCCCGCAGCAGCGCCATCCTGGGCGGGCTGGACCACACCCGCGAGCTGCTGCTTGCCGATTACGGCAGAAATCTGGGCATTGCCTTTCAAATCATGGACGATGTGCTTGACTACCAGGCAAGCGAAAAGGATCTGGGTAAAACAATCGGCAAGGATCTGCAGGAGGGCTGCATGACCCTGCCGCTTATTGCGGCATTTGCCAGAGGTTCAGAAGAAGAAAAAGCCATGGTGGCTGGGCTTATGAACAGTCGGCAGTGGCAGCCTCAGGACATTGCCGCCGTGCGGGATTTTATCGAGAAGCATCAGGGCACGGCCTATGCCGTTGGCTGCGCCCGCCAGAGAATAAACGCCGGACTTGCAGCCCTTGCCTCCTTTGACACGACAGGCCCGAAAGCCGCCCTTGCCGAACTGGCCGGCTATGTCATGGAGCGCAGCAGTTAATCGCTACGGTCCACATTTCCGCGGCTTGCGGCGGGGATGTTCAGCGGCCGAATTTTCTGATGCTGCGGGATACGATTATCTCCCATTCATAGGTGTACCCGCCGGGGAATTTGATCGGTTCAATCCATGACGCCGTTATGATAACGGCTGTTCCCTCAGTACTCACGGAAACATTTTTATCCGTCAGGGTAATTGCGCATTCGGCAGCCCGCCGTACGATATCTGCTTTAATGACGGCGATATTGTCCAGGCTTTGTACATCATTGGCAAAGAAGCGGGTACCCGCGGTCAGTTTTTCCTTGAATTCTTCCACGTTCCATTGCACCGCGGCAAATTTATACCCTGTGTAAAAGCAGAACACTACGATAGCGATCGTAAACAGGCATCCTATTGTGGATGTTCCGGGAGAGTTTTTCAACATGTACGGGCTCCTTTCATGCTGATTGTTATAATAGTTTACTGCTGTCCAGCAGCAGGGTGACCGGGCCGT
>CAYNVA010000284.1:0-4408 GCA_964400575.1 uncultured Thermodesulfobacteriota bacterium
CAGCGCGGCAAAGCAAAAGCTGTGCAGCCTGTGCGGGCTGTGCATGGTTAAAGAATGGTCTGCACAGGAAAGCATTCAGGGGTGCGTATTCACCGTCGGCTGGCTCGGCATGCAGGAGGCTCTGCTGTTTGGCCGGGAGCGCGCTCAGGACAGCTCTGATGAAATGCTGTTTGGCATCAGCCGCGAGCGCTTTGTCGCCCGGATAAAAAATCCACTCCCGAACACCCAGTTTACCGGCATCATAACCAGCATTGCCAGGAAGGCTTTTGAGTCCGGCCTGGTAGAGGCTGTGGTCACGCTGCACCGCAGCAAGGAAGATTATTTTTTACCGGTGCCGGTGCTTGCACGGTCAACAGAAGAAATTTTAGCCGGCGGCGGCAGCAAGCCGGTTCTGGCTCAAACTCTTGTTTCCCTTGAAACAGCTTATAAACAGGGAATTAAACGGCTGCTGGTGATCGGCGCCTCCTGTCACGTCCAGAACCTGCGCGAGTTCCAGCGCCGGTTTCCCTACATTAAGAATATGGACCTGTATATTGTCGGCATTCCCTGCACGGACAATATCTACCCTAAAAACCTCCGTTTGATTCTCAGCAAAATATCCCGCTCCCATGAAACCGTCCGTCATTATGAATTCATGCAGGACTTTACGGTTCATCTTCGGCATGCGGACGGCAGCCTTGAGCGCGTTCCGTTTTTCAGCCTGGCGCCGGAAATTTCCAGCCCGGCATTGGCCACCGCGTGCTGCAGGAGCTGCTTTGATTACTGCAACAGCCTTACCGATATAACGGTAGGGTATTCCGGCGCGCCCCTTGACAGTGAGAAAATGTATCAGTGGGTGCTGGTAAGAACGGAAAAAGGGGAACAGCTTCGCAGCCTTATTGCTGATGAACTTGAAACATACCCCGAAACTTCGGAAGGTGACCGAACCGCGTATGTGCAAACGTATGCCCAAAAATACATGAGCATTGAGGGGCAGCCAGCACAAGATCAGATGGGGACGGGAGGGCCCATGTCAATTGAGGACGGCATGCAAATGGCTGAATACCTTTATGTGGCTGGTCCTCGCGGGCTTGAGTTTGTGCGGTATGCAGCTGAGACCCACCTGATCCGCAATTATTATTTTGTCAGGGAGAATTATCCTCACCTGCTTTCCAAACTCGTGCCAAAGCATGTATATCGCATACTTGAAGCATATGAACTGCAGCCATAGCCCGGCACCATAGGGGAATGATCAGGGGACAGCTGGCAGGGGCACTGGCGATGATTATGCCACCACCGATAATGCGCAGTCAAAATGATGGTTTTTTTTAATCTGGCGGTGCATTTGGTGCGCACAGCGCACCCTACGCACTGAGATGGCAGAAAGGGGAAGTGCTTGCCCCATAGTGGTTCAAAGGCAGACGTCTTTTATTTTTCGCCCTCTCAGCGAAAAATAAAATTCAGTATCCTCTCCGTGTCCTCCGTGCCTCCGGGGTGTCCGACTTTTGTTCCGAACACCGAACAGGCGCATGGCACTGCGCCCCACTGTTTTTCAAACCTGCCGCCTAATAGCCTGTATTTCCTTCACGGGATAATCTTGCATCTTGACAAGATGAGATTTTTCCCTACCTTAGTAGTGTGTATGCCCATTCCAAAAATTTTTACTGAACCAAAGCATTGTCCCGGCCGGGATTTCTCTTGCGGACCTTGATGCAATTAATGTTTTCAGTGATGGGGGGTAGGCTTTAATGGAAGTCAGTACCGTTCAGGGCAGGGCTCACCTCGAGCGTATCGGCTTTATCGGCAATTATATTCCGCGACAGTGCGGGATAGCCACCTTCACGGCCGATCTCTGTGAAAGCATCGCCGCCCGCTATGGAGACAGCAGCTGCTTTGCCATCCCGGTAACCGATGCGGGCAATTCCTACAAGTATCCCTCGCGCGTGCGCTTCGAGCTTGCCGAACAGGATATCTCCTCATACCGGCGCGTTGCGGAATTTTTAAATATCAATGATGTTGATCTGGTATGCCTTCAGCATGAATACGGCATTTTCGGTGGCGCGGCAGGCAGCCATATTCTCGGGCTCCTGCGGGATCTTCGCATGCCGGTTGTCACAACCCTGCATACCATTCTGCGCGAGCCCACCAAGCAGCAGCGCAAGGTCATGACCGAGCTCAACCAGCTGTCCGATCGCTTCGTAGTGATGTCCAACCAGGGGAGGATTTTTTTGCAGGATGTCTACGGGGTTGAAAGTCACAAGATCGACACCATCCCCCACGGCATTCCCGATGTCTCTTTTGTCGATCCGAATTTTTACAAGGACCGCTTTGGCGTGGAGGGAAAATTCGTGCTGCTCACCTTCGGGCTGATTTCCAGGGGCAAGGGGCTTGAGGATGTTATTGCCGCACTGCCGAAGATTCTGGAGCGGTATAAAAATGTTGTCTACATTATTCTTGGCGCAACACACCCCCATGTTTTGAAAGCCGAGGGTGAAGCCTATCGCCTGTCTCTTCAAACGCTTGCCCAGGACCTTGGTGTTGAAGGCAATGTCTTATTATACAACCGCTTTGTTTCCCTTGAGGAGCTTGTGGAGTTTGTCGGCGGAGCCGATGTGTATATAACACCCTATCACAATGAGTCTCAGATTGTTTCCGGCACGCTGGCCTATGCTTTAGGCATGGGCAAGGCGGTTGTTTCAACACCGTACTGGTATGCCACGGAGCTTCTTGCCGAGGGCAGGGGCAGCCTTGTTCCCTTTAAGGATCCCGACGCCATAGCCGGCGCAGTGCTTAATCTTCTGGACAATGAAACCGAGCGGCATGCAATGCGCAAGAACGCCTATCTGCGCGGCAGAGAAATGATCTGGAGCAGGGTAGCCGCGCAGTACATGCAGACCTTTGAGCGGGCCCGCGATGAGCATATGCGGCGCCCGGCTGCGTTTTTTGAATTGCCCATGCTTGACAGGCGCCTGGATGAGCTGCCCCGGCTTAATATCAATCATCTGCGGCTGCTCACGGACGACACCGGCATGCTGCAGCATGCGGTCTATTCGCTCCCCAATCTCAACGAAGGCTACACAACCGATGATAATGCCCGGGCGCTGCTGCTGACCGTGCTGCTTGAAGCGGCCGGGTATGAGGACTATGAGGAGATCAGCCTTCTCTCCTCCCGGTACCTGTCGTTTCTCTGGTATGCGTTCAATGCCGGGAATAACCGGTTTCGCAATTTTCTGTCATATGAACGGCGGTGGCTCGAAGATGTCGGGTCGGAAGACAGTCATGGGCGGTCGATGTGGGCCCTCGGGGCAGTGCTGGGCCGATCCAAATCCGAAAGGCTGCGCAAGGTCGCAGGCAGGCTGTTTGAGCTTGCCCTGCCCGAGGTCGAGAACTTTACCAGTCTGCGGGCCTGGGCCTATACCCTTATAGGCATTCATGAATACCTGCGCAGGTTCGAGGGCGACCGCCTTGTGTACGATATGCGGAAAAAGCTGTCCAAGCGCATGCTGGAGCTGTACCGGCAGGTGAGCGGACCTGACTGGCCATGGTTTGAAAATGTCGTGACCTATGGAAATGCCACCATATCCCATGCCATGCTTTTGTGCGGGAAATGGATACCCAATGAGAAAATGGTTGATGCGGGCCTGCAGTCCCTGCGATGGCTTGCCCATATTCAAACCGGCACTAAAGGATATTATTCACCCGTAGGCTCAAACGGCTTTTATCCCCGAGGCGGGGAGCGCGCCCGCTATGATCAGCAGCCCCTTGAGGCCTACTCCATGGTCGCGGCAGCCCTTGAGGCCTATCGCATAACCGGCGACAGCTACTGGGAGAAGGAGGCACGCCGCGCTTTCAACTGGTTTCTGGGCCGCAACGACCTTGAGCTGCCTTTGTACGATCTGCTTATCGGCGGCTGCCATGACGGCCTGCACCAGGACCGTGTCAATCTTAATCAGGGGGCTGAATCGACCCTGTCGTTTCTGCTGGCCCTGGCGGAAATGCGTTTATCACAAAACATTATGGATGTGAATTATGAGCTCCGTATATCATAGACGAGCGCAACACGAGACCCTCATTCACCGGTATGAAAAAAACCCGATACTGAGTGCAGAGGACTGGCCCTATGCCATCAACACAGTCTTCAATGCGGCAGCCACGCTGCTTGCCGACGGCACAACGCTGCTGCTGTGCCGGGTGGAGGACCGGCGCGGCATATCGCATCTCTGCGCCGCGCGCTCCCGCAACGGCATTGACGGCTGGGAGATCGATGCCGAGCCCACTTTTTTCCCCGACCCCGAGAACTGGCCCGAAGAGCTCTGGGGCATAGAAGACCCTCGCATCACCTATCTGCCGGAGCTCGACACCTATGCCGTGGTCTACACCTCCTATTCGCGGGGAGGGCCTGGTGTATCGCTTGCCCTTACAAAAGACT
>CAYNVA010000285.1:0-2121 GCA_964400575.1 uncultured Thermodesulfobacteriota bacterium
CGCCACAGCGGAACGCTTGTGTTGACGATGGGGTTGCCCAGCTCCTGCGTGAGCATGCGGCACACATTGCTTGCCGGCACGCGGATGCCGATCTGCCTGCGCTTGTAGAGCATGTAGCGGTTCACCTCTTTCATGGCGGGAAGGATGAAGGTGAAGGGCCCGGGCAGGCATTTGTTCATGATGCGGTAGGCGCGGTTGCCGACCTGGGCATATTGGGATACTTTGCTTAAATCCGGGGAGATGAAACTCAGCGGGCTTTTCTCGACCATGCCCTTGATGCGGTACAGCTTTTCAAGGGCCCGCTTATTGTGCAGGTCGCAGCCAAGGCCGTAGATGGTGTCTGTCGGGTAGACGATAAGCCCGCCGTCCCGCACTACCTCGACGGCCGTGCGGATAGCACGCGGCTGCGGATTCTGTTCATAGGTTTGAATAATCATGACGGGTCTGCAGGCTGTTTACCTTTTGCAGCAATGATAGCAGCCGGCAACGATGATGCAAAGAAAAAACAGCGTACCCGCAGGGCCTAGAGCATTTTTCAAAATAGTATAGCCATATGCGCACAGGTGAGCTTTTGGTGAGAGTAGCCCGTGCGGTTCGAGCGATCGTCATGGCATCATTGCCAGTTTCGCTTGCGAGAATATAGCACGGGCAAACGAAACAAAGGCTCACCATAAGGGCGCATGGCTACAACAAAAAGAAAAATGCTCTAAAGCCGCTTGAGAGAACGCGCGATCTCTGCCTGCACCGCGGCAGAGGAATCGTTGCGGCAGGTCTCAAGCGCCAGCCGTGCCTCGGCTGTGCCAATTCTGCCAAGAGCCCAGGCAGCATGGCTGCGCACGATCTCCTCAAGGTCTGCGGCAAGAGCCTGCCGGAGGTCCGGGATATAGGCCGGATCGCCATAGTTGCCCAGGGCTACGGCGGCATTGCGCTGAATATACTTTTTGTCCATGAACACAAAATCAAAAAACTTGTCCCCGAACATCTGCTGGTAGCGCTCCTGCGTTATGTTCACAAGGCTAGCAATCTCAGGATAGGCAAGCTCTTCGGGATTGTCCATCTCGGTCTGGACGGCGAACTTTTTTTTTTTGGGGCAGGCGTCAAGGCAGATGTTGCACTGGGCGATATTGGCGCCGGCTTTTTCGCGCATCTCGTAGGGAATGTCGCCTTTGTTGTTGACCAGGTGGAGCGTAAGGCACCGCTCGATGTCGCATGTGTAGGGCGTGTCAAGGGCTCCCGTGGGGCAGGCCTTCATGCACAGGGTGCAGGCCCCGCACTGATCGCTCATGGGCGTGTCAGGCTCAAGCGGCGCATCGGTCACGATCAGCATGATCCCGAGCCAGCTTCCAAGCTCCGGAGTCAGAATGACGCCGTTCTTGCCGTAGGCGCCGATGCCGGAGCGGGCGGCCAGCGACTTGACCGAAATTCCCGCTGCGACCTGAACTGCCATATAACCGCGCTCGGCAAGAAACCCCGTGGCCAGCTCGGTCTTTGCAGCAATATAGCTCAGGCATTCCGGGTTTATATAAAAATTCATGATCTCGCCGCGCGGGGGCCTGCCCGGCAGCTCAGGCCTGCCGAAAAAGAAGTTGAACCCCAACACCACCATGGCCCGGGCATTGTCGAGAAAGTCGCGGGGCTGAAACACGGGGCTGTCCTCCGAGTACAGGGGTGTGTATTTGGCCATGATGCCGTGCACCCTCTGTATTGCCGCAATCTCCTTCGGGCTCAGGTCGTCAACCGGGGCCACGCCCACGAGCACATCCGGGCACTGATCTTTCATGCGGTTTTTCAGTTCCTGTTTCATCATGGAGCCTCCACGCTCTACCGGGCAAGTTTTTTTTCAAATACTTTTCTGAACTTATCAACCTTGGGCGTTATCACAAACCGGCAGTACGGCTGACCGGCGTTCTGGCGGTAATAGTTCTGATGGTAATCCTCGGCCTTGTAGAATTTTTTAAACGGCACGATTTCCGTCACGATGGGCCTGTCCCATATCTTTGCCGCGGCAAGCTCCTTTTTATACAGCTCAGCCGTCTGCCGCTGCTGGTCGCTGTGATAGAAAATTGCGGAGCGGTACTGGGTTCCCTCATCGCTTCCCTGCCGGTTGAGCGTGGTGGGATC
>CAYNVA010000286.1:0-4270 GCA_964400575.1 uncultured Thermodesulfobacteriota bacterium
AATAATTAATTCACTTCTACTGCTGCAAAAAAAACCTGTCAATAAAAATATTATTTTACATATATATGGTTACTTATATAAATATAATTATTATAACTTAATAGTGCCAGTTAATATCAAGGGTTTTTACACCTAAAGCTATTTATCGCATTGTTTTTTCGGCAAGCACCACAGAGGTCTCAACCTGCCGCTCTGAGATGGTCCAGTATTTCCTGAGCAACCGGTCTTTTTCTTCATGAGATACCATCACAAAATCATGCTTCTCATAGAAGCGAATCGCCCATGATGCAGCTGCCCAGGTTCCTATTAAAATCGGGCTGGCTGCCCTCTGCCTGAGCGTTTTCAGCAGAACCTTCCCTATACCCTGCCGCTGTCTGTCAGGTCGAATATAAGCGTGCCTGAAGAGCGTCACGTCCATTACCGTCTGAATCCCCATCACCCCGGACAACTTCCCCGCTTCCTCATAGCCCCGGAACTCCACCCCTTGGGCAATTTCATGCCGCAGATCTTCTTCCGGCATATACGGCTCTTTCCAGCAATCAGCAGGGATCACACCCTTATACGCCAGGGCAGCGGTATTGATGATGGCATAGATTTCTTGCAGATCAGCGCTGTTACATTGACGTATTATGGGCATCTATATAAATTTCAAATACTAAAGCTCAAATGTCAAAATGAATGTCAAAGCTCAAATGAGGAGTATAATTTTATCATTCTTGAATTTGTCTTTGATTTGGAAATTTGGATTTTGAAATTCGAGTTTTCTTTCAGCTCCAGACAGGTAAACAGATTAATGACATTATTAGCTTGCAGATAATTTAAAAAGCATTCTCAAGCGCCTCTGCAGGGAGTCCATATAGGTATAGACCACCGGGGTGATATAGAGAGTTATGAGCTGGGAGAAAAGCAGGCCGCCGACAACCGCCACACCCAGGGGCCGGCGGGCATCTGCCCCCGCGCCAAAGCCGAGCGCTATGGGCAGGCTGCCCATGATAGCGGCCATGGTGGTCATCATGATGGGCCTGAAGCGAATTATGCAGCCTTCATAGATCGCGTCATGGGGGCTCTTGCCCTCATTCCGCTGCGCCTCCAGCGCAAAGTCAATCATCATGATAGCGTTCTTTTTAACAATTCCTATGAGCATGATGACACCGACAAAGCCGTAAATATTCAGGTCCATGCGGAATAGCATCAGCGACAAAAGCGCGCCTACTCCGGCAGACGGCAGCCCGGAGAGAATGGTCACCGGGTGGATGTAGCTCTCATAGAGAATCCCCAGCACAATATATATGACGAGTATCGCCATGATGAGCAGAATGCCGAGGTTCTGTTCCGAGGCCTGGAATGCCTGCGCTGTGCCCTGAAAGCTTGAGTTTATGGTCTGGGGCAATGTTGCGCGGCCAACTTTATCCACCGCTTCCACCGCCTCTCCCAGTGATACGCCAGGCTTTAAGTTAAATGAGAGGGTCACTGCCGGGAGCTGCCCCAGATGGTTCACGGTAAGCGGCCCGACGCTGCGAGTTATCTTTGCCACGGTGCTCAAAGGCACCAGGCTGCCCGCGGTGGAGCGTATATAGAGCAGGGACAGAATCGCAGGATCAGACTGGTACTTCGGCTCGAGCTCCACGATGACCTTATACTGGTTGTTCGGCGCGTAGATGGTTGATACCTGGCGCGTGCCGAATGAGCCGTACAGGGCGTCTTCAATCTGCTGCGCGGAAACTCCCAAGGCCATGGCCTTGTCACGGTTGATGTCTATATTTATCTGCGGGTTTTTTATCTGCAGGTCGGTGTTAACGTCCTGCAGGATAGGCACCTGACGCAGCTTTTCCTCCAGAATCGGCGCGTACTTATAGAGGTCATCGAGGTCCGGGCTCTGCAGGGTAAACTGGTACATGCTCTTGGTGAGTTGGCCGCCGATGCGGATGGTGGGCAGGTTCTGCAGAAACGCGCGGATGCCGGGCACGGTTGAAAGCTTGGGGCGCAGTTCTTCAATAATCTCGTCAACGCTTTTGCTGCGCTCTTTCCTCGGTTTTAACTGGGCGAACATGCGTCCGGTGTTGTTGGCGAGGTTGGGCCCGCCCGCGCCGACGCTGGACATGAATGATACAACCTCCGGCTCTTTGCGCACGATTTCCGCGAGTGCCTGCTGATGGCGCACCATCGAGTCAAAGGAAATTCCCTGGCTTGCCTCGGTAAAGCTGAAGACCATGTTGCGGTCTTCATAGGGAAGAAATCCCTTGGGAATGATTATAAACAAGTAAACAGTCGCAACCAGAATAACGCCTGATATCACCATGGTTGCCGCGCGGTGCTCAAGTACCCGGTCAAGGCTCAATTTATACATATTCAGCATGCCGCTGAAAAAATTCTCTGTGGCCTCGAATAATTTTCCATGCCGCTTTCTCTCAGCCGGCCGGAGGAACCTGCTGCAAAGCATCGGTGTAAGGCTCAGGGACACCAGCCCGGAAATAAGAATCGCCATGCTGATGGTTACGGAAAACTCGTAGAGCAGCTTGCCGAGCACCCCGCCCATGAACAGAACGGGTATAAACACGGCGACCAGTGACAGGGTCATGGAGACAATGGTAAAGCCGATCTCCCGCGAGCCTTTCAAGGCCGCCTCCATCACCCCCTCCCCCATTTCAATGTCGCGCACGATGTTTTCCAGCATAACAATCGCGTCGTCAACTACAAAGCCGACTGAAAGGGTGAGCGCCATGAGCGACAGGTTATCCAGGCTGAAGTTAAACAAATACATGGCGGCAAAGGTCCCGACAATCGACATGGGCAAAGTCAGGCTGGGAATGATTGTTGCGGAAAGATTGCGCAGAAACAGGAAAATTACCAGTATCACCAGGCACACGACAAGCAGCAGGGTAAACTGGACGTCATTGACCGATTCATTAATGGACAGTGACTGGTCATACAGAATGTGGAACTCAACCGATGCCGGCATCTGCGCCCGCAGCTTCGGCAGGAGGTTCTTAATCCGGCTGGCCACTCCAACCGCATTGGTTCCGGGCTGGCGCAGGATGGCGAGTATTACCGCGCGGCTGCTGCTCTTTGCCGTGTTATACCAGCTTGCCACCTTGTCGTTTTCCACACTGTCTATGACCGTACCGATATCGGCAAGACGTACCGGAGAGCCATTGCGGTAGGCGACAATCAGCGGCAGATACGCCGCCGCGTTCAGGAGCTGGCCGTTATCCTCTATGGTAAATGCCTGGTGCGGCCCGTTGAAATTGCCAAGCGGCAGGTTCACATTTCCCTTCTGCACCGCCGCGACCACTTCATCGATGCCGATCTGGCGTGTTGCCATGGCCAGGGGATTCAGCTGCACGCGCGCCGCGTATTTCTGCGCGCCGAAAACCTGCACCTGGGCGACATCCTTCAGCATGGATATCTGCTGGGACATCAGCGTTTCGGCGTATTCATCAATCTGAAAGAGTGGCAGCGTCTGCGAGGTCACCGCGATATACATGACCGGCGCGTCAGCGGGGTTCACCTTCTGGTAGGCCGGGGGGCTCGGCATGTCGCGGGGCAGCTGCTTTGCGGCGCGTGATATCGCTGCCTGCACGTCCTGCGCGGCAGCGTCGATGTTCCTGCTTAGGTTGAACTGCAGGGTAATCTGTGTGAGACCGAGTGCATTGATTGAATTCATGGAATCAAGCCCGGCAATCGTTGCAAACTCACGCTCAAGCGGGGTGGCGACTGATGACGCCATGGTGTCAGGGCTTGCGCCGGGCAGCGTCGCAGACACCAGCACCGTAGGCAAATCCACATTCGGCAGATCGCTCACCGGCAGCACGCGATAGCCAAAATAGCCGAAAATTAAAAAAGCCAGCATGACCAGCGTGGTCATGACCGGCCGGCGGATAAACAGTTCTGCGATATTCATTAGTCCTGTATCTCAGTCTTTTTTATCTCAACTGCAGTACCTGTTGTAAGCTGCAACTGGCCGTCAGTCACAACTATTTCTTTGGGCTGCACGCCCTTTTCAACAATGGTCTCATTGTTTTGAGCTGCGCCGGGTATCACCGTTCTCATTTCCGCGGTTGAGTCATTTTTTATTACGAACACATAGGAACCGCCCTGGCTGGTCTGAATTGCCTGAGATGGAACGACGACAGCATTGGGCCGCGTGCCGAGGGTGAGCACGACCTTGACAAACTGCCCCGGCCAGAGGGCGCGGTCAGTGTTGGCAAAGGTCGCCTTCAACAGGATAGTGCCGGTAGTGATGTTGACGGCATTGTCGATGAATGTTAAT
>CAYNVA010000287.1:0-1643 GCA_964400575.1 uncultured Thermodesulfobacteriota bacterium
GGCAAGCGCACCGGGGTTATCGGCAAGCGGCGCTATTTTGTGCTGCTGGTTGGTATCGGCTTTCTTGCTGCTTATTTTGCCTGCGGGCTCGGTATCACGCAAATTGAAGCCGCTGACATTCTGCCCAAAATGATGGCCGCACACGGTAAACACTAAGGGAGGTGAGATGCCATGATGATTGTTAAAGACAGCTTTGTAAGAATAAATAAGTGGGCGCTATTTTCAGCAATTTTTCTCTATCTCATCGGCGTATTCACCCCGCTCAAATACCTGCAGCCGGGACTGCTGTTTGCTTTTTTCGCGGGCTTCTTCTGCCTGTTTCATAAAGACTATTTTGCACCGAAACCAAGGCTTGCCGGTCATTTGTGGATGCTGCCGCTTGGCGTAACGATATTGACCATGAATTCACCTCTGACAAAAGGAGACGGCAATCCGCTGTTATTCATACTGTCTTTGCTGACAAGCTTTATTCCCTTTTTGCTGTTCATTCGCGGCACTTCAGAGGAAAAGCCTGCAAGGAAACCACGTCTCAAGGCAGTGACCATCCGCACCGTGGTTCAATGCTGCATATTTATGCTCTGGGCATCGGTTACCTCGTTTTGCTTCATTAAGGGAACGAGGCCCGATATGTTCTTCTGGGCCATGTTCCATGTGGGCACCGTCGCGCTATTCCCGGTTTTCATCGGCCGCGTTATCTGCGGCTGGATCTGCCCCAATGCAACCCTGCAGGATGCGCTTTATAAAAACATGACATTCAAACGGCCGGTTGAGAATCTGCCGAAAGCCATTGACGCGCAAAGCAGCACTGTCTGCATGAATATAAGCGGCAAGGTTGACGCACGGGCGCCGCTGTTCCCGGCAACGCTGCTTTTGTCCTGGTTCCCCATGTTCTTTGCCGAAACTGTCTGGGATCTCACCGGCGTTGCCTGGTACCCGGTCGCCTTCATGTACGGCCTGTTCGTGCTGTCCCTTCTTTTTAAGTGGCGCAAGATGTGCACCCATTTCTGCTGGCTTTCATCGTACCGGGGCATAAATTGTCATAACAGCCTGTGGCGTATACGCTACAATAAATCAAAATGCAAGCAGTGCAAGGTATGCCAGGCTGAGAAAGCGTGCCCATTTTATATTGATATCCGCAATCAGGACAATGAAATGCCGGCAACCTGCTGCCTCTGCTTCAGCTGCATGGAAGCATGCCCGTTTGAAGAGGTCATAACGTTTAAGAGAGCCCCGGAGGAAAAAGCCAGGGTTAAAGCGCTGGGGCAAAAGGCGGCATAAGCCTGCTAAACATTCTCGAAGCAGGGGGGGTTAGGATACAGAGGATAACAATAGAGAGGACACAGAAATTACGCGTTGGAAGAGTTAAGGAGTTACGAGTGCTGGAGTTTGTTAGCTCCTGAACTCCTCGACTCCAAATTGATAAACTCTGTGTGCTCTGTGGTTAATTTTTAACAAAACGCTCGAAGCATGGAGGGGAGTCTATGGGAAGCCTCAAAGATATCCACACGCTTGCCCTGGCTGAGATAAAAAAGAGATTTTCTCTCAACCCGGTCCGGCTCAAATACCCGTTTCCGGAACGCTCAAAAAGAACGCTGGGCCTGGTAAAAGTAGACGGTCAGGTCTACAGCTCGGAACAGTTTTCC
>CAYNVA010000288.1:0-9421 GCA_964400575.1 uncultured Thermodesulfobacteriota bacterium
CCAGACAGTGTCTGGAAATTCTGGAGCCCATCCAATGAATTAGGAACCCCGGTTTTTTCAGACAGCTTTTGCGAAATATGAGCTGATGACGGGGAATTTTGTTCCAAGAGAGATTTCCGCGACAGCGTTGCGGAAATCTGCCCGATCTGCCAGGCCCTGTTGATGTGTGCGCAGAGGATTCAGGTCACTTCCTACCAGCCCTTTCCATAATTCCCCTCCCCGCTGCGTTTTAAAAAGATAGCCTGCCCTGCGGGGGATTTAATGAAATCGGCAAACTCCTCTGCCAAGGCCTTTTGCATTGACCGATTTGTGACGGCAATGACACATGAGCGGTATATGGCATCCTCCTGCACAGTGATGACTTTAATGCTCTTTGTTTGCCCGGGGGTGATGGCAAGCAATGCATCGCAGCCGGGCTCACTGAGGCAAAGGGATTTGGCCTCCATGTTGCTCTCCGCGTAAAAGCCGATATTGGCCCGTATTTCATCAACAAGTTTATTTCCCCCGGCGCTCCTGGCCGCTTCCTCCCACAGGCCGCGGCCGCCCTTCGGAGCCGCAACCACGAGAATTTTTATACCCGGCCTGCCAAGGTCCCTGATTTCTTTAATGCCTTTGGGGTTGCCTGTACGAACAAGGATCGCCGAGGGGTGAATCGACAGGGTGCGGGTCGTCATGGTATCGATAAGTGCAGGCAGATCCCTCTGCGCAAAGCTGTTCATCATATACTCGGAGTCGGCAAAGATGAGGTCGGCATCCCGTATAGCCTGTTGCTTCCAGGCCTGCACGGGCCCGGCTGTAATGTTGACAATAATTCCTCTCTGTTTGCCGAATACCAGCGCCGCTTCACGCATGGCCGCAACAGTAACCCCTGAGCCATATGCTCGCAGAGATAAGGGCCCTGTTTTGTCCGGGGCCGGCCACTGGGCGTTTTGTGCACTGGCCCACAGGGCTCCAAGGGCAATAAACAATGCAGCACAAACAGCTTGGACAGTATATGTTCTTATTGTCCGATGCACGCGGGTCTCCTTTTGCAGTTTTACTTACACTGTTTTATGGTTTTCTGCTGCCGCATTTCAAGCACAGCCAGCTGGCCTGACTGCCGGCATACTAGAACTTCTCCAAACGTTTACAGAGTGTAGCACAAGAAGGAAAATCTAGGGGAGCGGTAATTTTTAGACAGTTGTATTGATTTGTTGATGGACATCCCCTGGCCAATTCCCGGTCAATTTCCAATCCCTTCATAAACCCCGGCAAAATATGCTATATTTAAAAAGTAACGCACCCTGCGTGCCATATGAAACGGTCAATCCAAAAAAGAAGGACCTGCAATGTCTCGATCAATCACAACAGCCCTGTGCTGTACAGTGCTCGTGGCCCTTTTCTGTTGTGCTGCCGGGTGTAAAAAAGCCAACCAGCGCACAGCACCCGATCTGGTCAGCTTTACCGCCTGCAGCGATCTTGAGCAAAGGCTCAAAGACAATCTCCGGCAGGAAATGCGCGCCAGCCTCCTTTCCTATAATGATGCCATGCTCTATGCCCCTGAAACCGGCGGCATACCCCCCAACGGAACAGGAAGCGACAGCGCCTTCGATGGCAGTAAAGGTCCTGCTGAAGGGGTTGACTACTCGGGCACCAACAATCAGGAGCCTGGTGTTGATGAGGCCGATTTTACCAAAACCGACGGCTATTCCATCTTTGTGCTGGACAATAATAGTTTCATGATGCTTGCCGTTCCGGCATTCGGCAGTGTCGATGAGGGGACTTCAACCCGGATTGAGGGCTCGGCCCTGGAGATGCTTATTCATAAAGAATCCCCCGGCGGCAAAGCTGACATGGCGGTTGTTTTTTCAGCGCTGTATCCGTACGCGCTTCCCGCAACGCATCCCCTGTACCCTTTTATCGGCACTGCAGCAGGATCGACGGTAAAGGACAGCAGCCCGCTCTATCGCACGTCTGTTCTGACAAAAATCACGGTACTGGACCTGCAGGGTACGGGTGCTCCGCAGGTGCGCAGGGAGTTTTATGTGGAGGGCGCATACCAGACAGCGCGCCTGATTGAAAGCTTCGTGCACATGGCAGCCTCTGCATGGATGGATGTGCCCGGCCTTGTCTACTGGCCCGACCTGCCGGAAATATATTACGCCATCAGCAACCAGGCCGCACGCAGGCTTATCTGGAACCAGGCTGCCGCGAGGGCCATCGCTGCAAACGATGCTGTAATAAACGGGCTGACACTGCAGGATCTCGTGCCCCGCTATTATGAGCTTTCGGGCTCAGCGCTGACCCAGCATGACAGTGAGGCCGAGTCCTGCGGCAATTTCAGCATTGCGCAGGACGGAGTCGGCCGCGGCTATACCTCCATCCTGAGCCTTGACCTGCTTGCGCACAACATACAGCTTGATGACCAGCATATTGTCAGCAACTGGACAACGGTCTATGCCAGCGATGACACCATGCTTCTTGCCGAGCCGTCCAATGCGTCATGGTGGTACACGGCCAACAGCGAGTTTGAGGAAGCGACCAACATTCATAAATTTATCCTCGATAACGCAACGGCCCGCTATGCGGGCAGCGGAAGGGTTGACGGCACTGTCGGCAGCCAGTTCTGCCTTTCCGAGTATGACGGGGCTGTGCGCGTTGCCGCCACCACGAATGCATGGGGCCGCTGGTGGAGCCAAACTCCGGTGGAGCCTGAAAATCATGTCTACGTGCTCACCCCTGCCGACAATGGAAGCCTCGGCATAACAGGCCACCTCGGCGGCATTGCCCAGGGCGAGCGCATCTGGGCAGCACGGTTTATCGGCACAAAAGGATATCTGGTCACCTTCCGCAATATTGACCCCCTGTGGACAATTGACCTCAGCCGCCCGTCAGCGCCCGCGGTCATCGGCGAAATCCAGGTGCCCGGCGTCTCCACCTATATTCACCCGATTTCCGAAGACCGCCTGCTGACAATCGGCTATGGCGGGGACGAAAACGGCCTTGACTGGTCAATTATGGTGGCGCTTTTTGATGTTGCAGACTTCAGCAACCCGGTCATGATCGATAACATGACGCTCTTTGTCAATCAGAGCGACAATGGCAGCTCCACCTGGGGGTCAAGCGAGGCTGCCTACGAGCACAAGGCATTCCAGTACTGGGCGCCCGAACAGATGCTTGCCGTTCCGCTGAGCGCGTCAACCTCTTCATGGGACTTTTCAGGCAACGGGAGCTACAGCTACATAAGCAGGCTTATGCTTATCAAGGTCGATCCGGCTGCGGGCTTTACCCTCCATGGCACGATTGACCATTCAAAGTATTTTAACAGCAACCCGGACTGCTACTGGACCAACCAGGATATCCGCCGCAGCATTTTCATGGGAGACTATATTTACGCGCTCAGCGACCGCGCAGTCACCGTCAATCTGATCGACAACATGACCGAAACAGACGCGGCCGAACTGACCGGCACCTGCTATGAAGACTTTGTATACCGTGGATTTGAATAGCTGAGATACTGAGATACAATCAAAACGTCATGCCGGCCTGCCCGGAATCCTTCCGCTACCCTGCCCATGATTCTGTACAAGCCGGCCGAATGGCTTTTCACGGCAGAGCATCAAGGCCCGTGAGAATAGTGATCGCGGCAGGATCGGTGTATGTGGCGGCAACCGTGTTGGAAAGTATGACGACACCGGTACCTCTCTGAGCATTGAAGCCCACGAAACTGCAGTAGCCGCCGGTTTCGCCATTGTGCCAGATAATCTCGCCGGCGCCAGCAGCGGTGGCAAGAGTATGCCATCCAAGGGCGACTTTCACTTCCTCGGTAACCACGAAACGGGCGGTGTACAGCAGGCTTGCAGCTTCGGCAAGCACGGTTGTCTCCGGCTCCATATTCGCCTTGATGTAGCGCACCATGTCTTTGAGTGTCGATTTCAGTGCGCCGGCCGGGGTAAATATCCCGAGGTTCCAGTTTCTGCCCGGAACTGGCCCGCAGCCAACAGAGCGAAAGAGACTCTCCCTGAAGGGCGGAGCAAAGCGTGCCGCCTGGCCGGGGTTCAATTCAAATGCGGAATCGCTCAGGCCAAGCGGGTCAAGCAGGCGTGTTTGAATCACTTGCTCATAGGTTGATCCGCTTTTCAGCGCAAGGGCTTGCCCGAGCAGGGCCACGCCGAGATTCGAGTATTCGTAGGCGGTGCCGGGCTCGCGTTGCAGCTCATAGTCTGCAAGAAAATCGTAGAGGTCACTTATCGTGTAGTCGGCATACGGGTCTTGCAGGTTTGAAAGGCCGATTTTCAGGTTCGTTGGCAGGCCGGGCAGGCCTGAGATATGCGAAGCCAGGTCTCCCAACGAGATCTTGCGGCCATTCCAGTCCGGCACACGCGTGCCCGGTGGAAGCAAATCCTGCACCGGCGTATCCAGGGCGACAACGCCGTCGGCCACAAGCAGCGCAAGCACTGCCGCAGTGAATGTTTTTGTAACCGACCCTATCTCGTACAACGTGTCGGCATTCGGTGCCTGGCTGTTGCCGGACTTCACTGCCCCATAAAAAAAGGTCTGCACATCGTCGCCGCGCACCACTGCCACCGCTGCACTGGCAAGCTTCTTCTGCTGCACCAGCAGCCCCACTTGTTGGTTAACCAGTTCCTGAACATTCTGCGGCTCAGCCGGACGGCAGGCCGGCAGCGATAAAATGACCGCGCCGGTCACAGCCAGCACAATCAAACTGTACAAACGCATGGCTGATGCAGGGGCATGCAGCTTCTCCCGTTGCTCGCACCGATCTCTTTGTTCTTTATTTTTCATGTGGTTTCTTCCATTCGCGGCGTATTACAAGAAAATTTTTTAACTGATAGGACATATGAAGATGGGGGGGGAAGACGTTGTTGAATCAGTTGCATTATTTTCTCATTAAACCCTGTGGAAACCGGTGCCAGTGGGGCTGTTGAAAAAGTGTCATCCTGAACGAAGTGAAGGATCTCTGGTTTTCTGGACTTTAGAAAATTTAATAAGGTAGAGATTCTTCGCTGCGCTCAGAATGACCTGGCGGGGTTTTTCAACACCCCCCAGTCATCTATTAACCTATTCATAGCCCCCCCCATTAGTTTCCCCGGTGAGCGGTTTTTCAAAAGTTATTCAAGACACCACTTCTCGATAAGACGGGCGTGCTCCTGCCAGTCCTGCTCACACATCATGTTATGGCTTATATCATTGCGAATGGACCGGCCTGCTGCATGGAGATAATCCGCAAGGGCGTCCCACAGGTTCGGGTTTCTGCTGTTGCCAAGGCCGGTGCGGCCAAGCACGTACACAGGGCATGCTATTTCCGCGGGATTCACCGGCTGGAAGCCGTGCTTTTGCAATACCAGTGTCGACTCCCGCCCCAGAAAGGCAAATGTCTGCATAAGGGCTTCGTCTGAAACCTTGTTTTTTTCAAAAAGCAGATTCCTCACCGTGTCAAGGCTGCGCTCCATCACTGAGGTGCCGTCCGGCAGGGGCAAAAACGCGCTGCGTGTGATTGCCAGACGCTCAGGGTCAAGCTCCAGAAAAGTTTCAGTAATCTGTCTGCACGGAGCGCTGTCAAGCAGGATCAGCTTGTGCAGGCGCACGCCTTCGGCCACTTTCTGGCTTACCACACCGCCCATGCTGTGACCGATAAGGATCACCTCTTTGCCTATTGCCGTGAGGCATGTTTTCACATCGGTGACGTAATCTTCAACCACCGCGTTGCCGAGCCGGTCATGGCCGCTGCTGAGAAAATGGCCCCGGAAATTCAGAGCGTAGCAGGTGCTGCCGCGAGAGGCGAAAAAGTCCATGAAGTTCCACCAGACCCATGATCCGTGGAAAATGCCATGTACAAACAGCAGGGGCGCGGGATGTTTCTGCCGCAGCGGTTTATACTGTTCAACGCGCAGACCTTCTCCCAGTGTCAGGATAGAGCGGGTATACTTCATGGCTTTGTGCTCGTGTAAGGTTTTTATAATCTCTTTGTGCAACCCGGGGGGCGGCTGTTCATGCTCAGCAGTCAGGTAATTTTTTAGACTTTTGAATTGAGTTGTTTATTCATGGACGTCCACTTGTCGGCCCATCTCACCAGGAATTTACATAAACCCCTGCCATCATAGAGACAAAGCCGACAACGGTTGCTATCCAGCCTGCCCAGAGGGTTGTCGCAAGCAGCTCGGACAATCTGCTCTGCTTAATGAACGGGCATATTTTGGTAAGAATTGTCACGCCGATCAAAAAAAGAATAATACCGTCACGAACCAGATGATCAAACATATGCAGATTCCTCAATGCGTAGGCTGGGGCAGGTTCAGGCTGTCCCCGATTAATCGATTCTTATGCGCTGTATAAAAAACGAAGTGAAAATGGGGATCGCACCCACAGAGTGCTGCGTTACTTCTGCTTCCTGAAAACAGTGCTGCATGATATTTCGCATGCGGATGTCATAAGGGGAAACAATGATGAGCGTATCTTTTTGCCTGTTTACACTCGTGCAGGTTGAAAGAAACGTATCGGTAACTATCCCCTCCCTTCCTTCCTGAAACTCTAATTGATAGTACACACTTTTGGGCTCCGGTTGCCCCCATGCTCCCCAACAGCATCCGGTAAGCTTTATATCCACAGTGGGAGGTAAGGTATTGATGTACGCAGCGGTAATTTTACCAAAAGGCGTATTCCCGTCCGGTAATGATTTTGGATACTCCACAAAGTATTTCGTAAGGTTGAGCATGCTAATTATTCCGAGTATTGAAACAATACAGAACCACCGGAAGCGCTTGCCATGAATAATGGTACTGATCCATTTGACTCCGTATGCGATACTCAAAAAAACAAATGGTGTAACCGCTAAGCATCTACCCATACTTGGTACTTCTGCAGCAGGAATGCCCGGTACTGTTGAAGGCAGCAGCAAAAAAAATATTGGAGCACCGATATACCAAAAACGCCAGTCTTTTTTTACGAGCATGGTCCCGATACCAACAGCAAATAATATCCCTGATACGGGATCAAGGTGCGGCGAGTGTGGGACATTGGAGCGAAACACCGCATCCCCTGTCCCCCAAAACATGAGTATCGTTTGAAAAAGATGATCAAGCCATTGAGGTAGGACAGTGAGCACTGTCTGTGTTTGAGAAAAAAGCTTTTCACCAATGTAGCCGCTGGTAAAAAGATTATATTGCTTTAATGCAGCAAGGAAAAAAATGGCATACGATACGATAATACTCATTCCGGTACTGACTATTGGAGTCAATCGGAGTTTCTTTGTTTTTTTCCACCGCGAAAGCGTTTCACCTGCTATATACAAAAATAGAATGATTGGCAGATGGAACGTCGATGGGTAGGTGAAAAGTCCGAAAAAAGCAATGCATCCGGTGAGCAGGAGGTAGCCTATATGCTGTTTTCCATGATACTCATACAAGCCATAGAATAAAACGATTCCCAGCAGGGGCGTCAGTATCTGCGGAGAGCTTCCGAGTCGGCAAAAAGATATGTACCAAAAAGAAACAGCGGCCAGAGCGGCGGCAATACTTCCTCCGCAAGGCCCCAACAGCGCTTTGCCGCAATAAAAAAGAAGAACGATTGCAATCCCGCCCGTCAGAATCGATGCGATTTTGTACGACAAATATGATCCACCAAGCAGGGCAATAAGGGGCGCTATGAAAAAATGGTATGCCGGGCCGGCTGATTGATCAAATGCGAAAGAATAATTTCCTTTGAGAATTCGCGTTACATACTCATGTTCGATACTGATGTCTCCATACCATTCCCCGGGAAGCTCATCAATACGATACAAGCAGACAACTGTGTATATGCAAAGTATTAATAATAAATGGAGGAGCGACCGTTTCATGGGTACGACAAAAGATTTACTGGAGCGCATCCCGTTGCGCCAATAGCCATTGGTATAACAATAGAATTGCTTTAATATATATGCCGTGAGGCCAAAAAAAGTCAACCTTAATGGCCGCTGTTCCCTTTTCTTGAAAATTACACTGCAGTTAAGGGGAAATTTTGGGACACTTTGCCATTAGGCCATCCCGCCCGCTTGTATCTTTTTTCTTCTCCGCATACACCGCGCGCTTTTCCTTTGCCGTAAACCCTATTTTGCGTTTGGGGCGATCTTCAACTGCCAGCAGATGATCCAGCGTTTCAAAAACGATTTGAAAACGATCATTGGTCTGGCGCGTCATCTCTTCAAGCTCGCGCCTAAGTTCACCGCTGCTTAAATGAAGTTGTCTGAGTCGTGTAAATACTCCCATAATCTGGATGTTAACACCTGGACTGCCCGAGCGCTCTTAAGCACGCTTGACAACATTGCCACGCCCTGCTCTGTAAAGGCCTATGGCCGTGCTCTTCGTGAACAGCCCCAACTTGAGAAAGGCATAAAAGATTTAAATAAATATTTATTAAAGATTAAAATATTTGTTAAATATTAAAAATCGAATTTAAAAGCCGGAATTCAGGACTCAGAAGCAAGAAAGCCAGGAAGAATCACCACAGGCGCAGAGAGCGCAAAGGCAGGGATCTTTATTTTTCGCCTGAGATGGCCAAAAATAAAGCGCAGATGCTGCCCCTTTTATGCACAAAACAATAACGCCGTGCCGGGAACCACAAAAAATACAAGTATTTTAAATAACTTGTTGACTTCTACCCCGAATTCAAGTATATATATTCTCTTTTTTTGCATGATTTTATTGAAAGGAGTATTGTTTCTGTGATTAGCGATTTATCAAAACTGCGCAATATCGGCATTTCGGCCCATATTGACAGCGGCAAAACGACGCTGACCGAGCGCATTCTGTACTACACCAACCGGATCCATGCGATCCATGAGGTTCGGGGCAAAGACGGCGTCGGCGCCAAAATGGACTTCATGGAGCTGGAGCGCGAGCGCGGCATCACCATCACCAGTGCGGCAACCCATTGCGAATGGGACAATCATCATATTAATATAATCGACACGCCGGGCCATGTGGACTTCACCATCGAGGTGGAGCGGGCACTGCGGGTGCTGGACGGCGCCATACTTGTGCTGTGCTCAGTGGGTGGCGTGCAGAGCCAGTCCTTCACCGTGGATCGGCAGATGAAGCGCTACAATGTGCCCCGCATAGCATTTGTCAACAAGTGCGACCGCACGGGTGCAAACCCCGTGAAGGTGCGCGACCAGCTTCGGGAGAAACTGGGGCACAACCCCGTGCTCCTGCAGCTTCCGATAGGGCTTGAAGACAAGCTCGAGGGCGTTGTCGACCTGATCGAGATGAAGGCGATACGCTTTGCCGGCAAGGCCGGTGATGATATGGAAGAAGGCCCTATCCCCGAGAATATGAAGGATGAGGTTGCTTCCTACCGCGAGCAACTTCTGGACGCCGTGTCCATGTTCTCCGATGAGCTGATGGAGGCGATCCTTGAAGAGCGCATTACCAATGACATGATT
>CAYNVA010000289.1:0-14724 GCA_964400575.1 uncultured Thermodesulfobacteriota bacterium
TTTGTGGTTGCGCAGCCACGTGTTGCATGGACAAGGATGCGGTGCTGCACAGGCGAAAAAACCTTCTCTGACGTTGTGAGAAAACCATTGACTTCTGCATCATAAAAACGTAAATTATATACTCATACTTAAGGACTTCCGAGTCCGTCTAAGGCGGACCGATAAGGTCAAGCGGTGTGCTTGGCCCGCCATTTTTGCAAAGGAAGCCTGAAGGCATAGCTATGCCTTCAGGCATTTTTTTTGGAGTTTCAGCAAAAAATAAATAAAAAAATTGAAAGGAGGTGTTTTTTTCACCGACGGTTCCCGTGGGGGAACCGGAAACTAAAAGCAATATTGGCTAGAGTTTCTTTTTGAAGACCCGCTTGAAAGGAGGGTAACTGACATGAGTAATGAAAAACTCCTGGTGTACAATCAGGAAAAATGCTCCGGCTGCAGAAGCTGCGTTGTGGGGTGCTCCCTGTATCATGACGGCGAATGCGGCAAAGTAAATTCCCGCGTAGCAGTTGTTCGTAACGAGAGATTCGGTGAGTCCTTTGTCGTCGGCTGCGATGCCTGCACCGATGCGCCCTGCGCCAATGTGTGCCCCACCGGCGCCTGCGCAATGGATGTAGCCGCAGGTATCACCAAAATCGATGCCAACAAATGCATCGGCTGCAAAGAGTGCGCAATGGCATGCCCCTTCGGCGCCATCAACATGCACTACAAAACCGGCAAAGCCTTCAAGTGCGACCTGTGCGAAGGCAGAGCCGAAGGCCCCGTGTGCGCCGACTGGTGCCCGAGTGGAGCCATTTCCTACACGACGCCGACCGTCGCCTTCAAGGCCAAACGCAGAGAAAAACTGGAAGAAAGACTTAAAGCCGCTAAAGTTGGAGAGGAGGCCTAATTATGTACGGATGGGCAGGACAAAGACTGCGAATTAATCTCACTACAGGTGAAATCAAGAAAGAGCCCCTTTCCTATGAGTACAGACGCAAATGGATCGGTGGCCGTGGTTTCAATTCAGACATCATTTATAACGAAGTGCCCGTGCACATGGATCCCTATGATCCCGAAGCGCGCGTCTGTTTCGGCATGGGCCCCATCAGCGGCACCGCAGCCCCCTCGACGGGCCGCGTGACCGTTACCTGCAAAAGTCCCCTCACGGGCGGCTTCGGCGACTCGAACATGGGCGGCCACTGGGGCGCTGAAGTAAAGTTCGCCGGCTATGACCAAATCATCGTTCAGGGCAAGGCAAAGCATCCCGTCTACATCTGGATCGATGACGACAAGGTCGAAATCCGCGACGCCCGCCACCTCTGGGGCAAGTTCCCCCGCGAGGCCGACCAGATGATCAAGGAAGAGCTGGGCGATGAAGACATTCACATCATGCTGATCGGCCCCGCAGGCGAGAACATGGTGCGTTTTGCCGCCACCTACAATGACGTATGGCGCTGCGCAGGCCGTACCGGCACGGGAGGGGTCATCGGCTCCAAGAACCTGAAGGGTATCGCTACCCGCGGTTCCGGCACGGTTAAGATTGCAGATCCAAAAAAGATGATGGACGTCTGCAACCGGCTTCGCCAGGCCTTCAAGAACGACCCCATGAAGATTGGCCTGAATATATTTGGAAGCCTTTGCCTGATCAATGTTGCAAACCGTGACGGATGGTTCCCCTGGAAGAACTTTCAGGGCGGTGCGCATCCTCTGGCAAACAACATGTCGGGCGAAACCCATGCCGCCACCGTGCTGAAGCACCGCGAAGGCTGCTTTTCATGCCCCATCTGCTGCGGCCGTTTCACGCATATCAAGGAAGGCAAATGGGCCGGTGAAGAGTTCGGCGGCCCTGAATACGAGCACGCCGTTCCCACGGGTCCCCGCTGCGGTATCATCGAAGATGCCAACGATATCTGGCACAATGCCCGTCTGACCAATGACTACGGCATGGACGCCATCGAGTGCGGCGGCGTTATCTCTGCTGCCATGGAATGGTATCAGAGAGGCTTCATCACCACCAAGGATACCGGCGGTCTTGAGCTTGAGTGGGGCAATGAAGAGGTTATGGATAAACTGATACCCATGATAGCAAAAAGAGAAGGCTTCGGTGCAATTCTTGCCGAAGGCGCAGACCGTGCTGCCGACAAACTGGGCCTCCCCAAAGAGGCGCACTATTACAGCATCACGACCCGCGGCATGACGCTACCGGGCGATGACCCCCGCGGCCTTGGCTTCGGCTATGGTCTGTCATTTGCGCAGGGTACCCGCGGCGGCTGCGATCATCTTCGCTCCCTGTGCTGTCTTGAGCTTTCAGGCGCCCTGTACACGGGCCTGAACACCAAGCTGCTCGGCGACGAGCGTGGCGCAAAGCCCACCACGACTGCCAACAAGCCCTACATGGTTTTCTATGAAGAAAACCAGAAGGCTACCACGGACTGCCTGCAGGTGTGCTGCTTCACCACGCACTGGTCATATGCCGTGCT
This sequence comes from uncultured Thermodesulfobacteriota bacterium, assembly GCA_964400575.1. Taxonomy (GTDB): domain Bacteria; phylum Desulfobacterota; class WTBG01; order CAIYCZ01; family CAIRTM01; genus CAIWCT01. Next base: position 2,457 of record CAYNVA010000289.1, read on the forward strand.
TACCCCCGATCAGGTCGAGTACCTGAACGCCTGCACCGGCCTTGACTTTACCGAGGAAGAGTTCCAGGAAATCGGCGAGCGTATTTTCCAGCTCGAGCGCGCCTACTGGAACCGCTGCATGTCCGGCGCCCGCGAGGATACGGTTCCCGAGCGTTTCCTCAAAGAGCCCATGCCCCAGGGTGTGGACTATCAGACCAACGTCGGCGTCGTTTTCCCGCTCAACGATATGCTGCAGAAGTACTACAAGTATCGTGACTGGGATTCCAAGACCGGCTTCCCCTCAGAAAAGAGACTGAAGATGCTCGGCCTTGACTACGTTGCAAAAGACCTCGCTCCGCTCAGAGCCAAGTATATGTCCGACGCTGAAAAGAAGAAACAAAAATACTACTATTAATTCTGATAAGCGAAAGGAGACATACTATGGCTATCATGACACAGGCGCAGGCCAAGAAGTTCATTGACATGGACGACAAGATGATCGACGTTCTGGACTATCTGAAAGACAGGAATGTGATCAATGAGAAGACCCATCGACGCATTCTGCTTGAAGGGTATGAAAAGCTTGTCATCTATCTTGAGAAGAAGAAGGTCATCAGCGGCAAGCAGGCTAAAGAGGCCGTTAAAAGCGGTTTTAATTATCTGCTTCCTGTTTTGGCCGAGTAGTTTGTACCGGTAACATCAATAATGGCCTGGGACCCTGACGGGTTTCAGGCCATTATTTTTTTCTGCCCGCCCGATTCCTCTGATTGTTGCCGCCTTTATGGCTGCACCCGTTACATTTTCCGCCCCATGCCGGTTTCTTTTCCAGCCCTCCGCATCACCGGGTGGTGACGCCGCTTATGGCTGCAATCGGGATGCGCAGGGAGTTGCTTTCAGGATTGCCCACCACATGGCTGACGACAGCATCAAATGCCTGCTCGTTCAGACCGCGCTGCCGGGCAATGCAGCGCACCGAATTGAGAATGTCGTCGCGGCTGGTGAGCCGCTCGGCCTGTGCTTCGATGATGACGGCGGTATAGCTGCCGTAGCTGCGGTCGGAATCGCAGATTTTGAATGCGACCTGCTGGTTTTTCAGTATGCAGCGGGCCATCCTGCCGCCTGGTCGGGAGCCGCAGTAGATGCAGGCGCCGTCAAAGCCGTAGGAAAGCTCCACGGCATAGGGCCTGCCGCCGGGCTCGACGCTGATGAGCGTTCCCCAGGTGTAGTATTTGATGAAGTCGATGATTTCCTGGCGTGTCATGGGGCGCATGGCCAAACTCCTTCCTTCACAGTGTGATCGATTTGTTGTAGTATTATAGGTAGTGGCCTGTGAGCTGGTCGGCCTTCACATTTGATTTTAGCGTTAGACCCCTCCTGACCGCCTCTTGGCAAGGGGAGGCATCTGTTAATCCCCCTCCTTGACAAGGAGGGGCTAGGGGTTGTCCGGCAACCCACAGTTTTAAATGTGAAGACCCACTGGTCGCTTTGCAAGCCTGCCGTCAACTTATTTGATGAAACGACTATGAAAGCAATCGTTCTTGCCGCAGGGTACGGCACGCGCATGCACCCGTTATCGCAGCACCTGCCCAAACCCCTTATGCCCGTGGTGGGCCAGCCGCTGCTGTGGCATATTATCACGAAGCTTGCCCGCAGTAAAGCCGCTGCCGTGGGCGTCAATTGCCACCATAAGGCCGGGCTGCTGCAGGAGTATATGAAGTCCGCAGGCTTTGAAGTGCCGGTAACAGTTTCCCCTGAGCCGGTTATTCTGGGCAGCGGCGGCGGCATCGGCGGGTTCCGCGATTTTCTGGCAGGGCAGGAGTATTTCGTCGTGCACAACGGCGATATGCTCAGCACTATCGATATCGAGGCCGCGCATGAGGCGTACCGCAGGCGAATGCCCCTGTGCGCCATGGTGCTGCATGATGCGCCGGGTTTCAACAATGTGTGTATCGACCAGAGCGGCTGCATCATCGACCTGCGCGACAGCATCAAGCCCGGCGCCGTGGCCCGCAGGCTTGCCTACAGCGGCATCTGTTTTCTGCGCAGCGACATGCTGCGCTTTATCCCCGCCGGGGAGTCTGACCTTGTGCTCATCCTTATCGAGATCATAAAAAAAGGTATGGGGAAAATAGAGGCAATCATAGACCAGCAGTGCCAGTGGCGCGATGTGGGCGACCCGGCAAGCTATATGCGCGTGCACCGGGATATACTCATCGGTAAGCAGCTGCTTATCCACAGGACATGTATCCCGCAGACAGCGGTCTATACCGGAAGGGAAACACGGATCGGCAGCGGCGCTGTTTTTGCGGGTTTTGTGTCCGTCGGCGACAACTGCGACCTTGGCAGGAACTGCCATCTCGAGAACTGCATTGTCTGGGACGGAACTGAAATACAAGCCGGCGCGTCATATACACATGCCATTATCGGCCCAGGCTGGTCCCTGCAGGTTCAGGAGGCCCTCTGATATGCACTCCGAGCAATCGCTGAGGCGCATAAAAAATTTTCTCAAACATGCCGGATGCCTGCTCAGTCCAGGGGATGAAGCCCTGACCCTTCTTGCCCAGGGTGGCTCCGACCGCAAATTCTACCGCGCACTCACCGACAGGGGCGCTTTTGTCGTGATGACAGCCCCCGGGTTTCGCTATGAACTCAGGGCATTTCTGGACGTGGGAGCCTATCTGCACGGCTGCGAGGCGGGGGTGCCCGAGATTATAGCCCGCGATGATGACGGGCAGCTGGTGCTTCTGGAAGATGTGGGCGACGACAGCCTGTACGCCATCCTGCAGCGAACGGCTGACCGCGGGCAGGTGATGGATCTCTACCGGCAGGTGCTTACCGCCCTTGCGCGGCTCCAGATGAAGGCAACGCCACAGATGCGCACCTGCAACTATCTCAAGAACCGCTCATTCGGTTACGAGGCCCTGCGCTGGGAAACCGACTATTTTACCGAATGCTTTTTGCGGGGGTATTGCGGCATTGACATCGAACAGGAAAGTGAGCTTGACGATGATTTGCATAGCCTTGCCGAGGCCGTAGCAGCCGAGCCGCGGTATTTCATGCACCGCGATTTTCAGTCGAAAAATATTCATTTCAAAGACGGCAGGGTGCGCATCATCGATTTTCAGACGGCAACCTGCGGCCTGCTGCAGTATGACCTGGCATCGCTTCTGAAGGACGCCTATGCGCCCCTCAGCCCTGCCGAGCGGCAGGAGCTGCTCGGCTTTTATGTGCAGGAGCTTGCAGATGCCTGGGGCCTTGTGCTTGATGCCGATGCCTTCACATCCATGTTTCACCGCGCAGGGCTTCAGCGCACGATGCAGGCCCTCGGGGCATTCGCTTTCCTGAGCATGCGTAAGGGCAAAAGCGAATTTGTGCAGTATATCCCTGCCGGGCTCGCCACGCTGCGCCAGGCACTTGCGCTGTTTCCCGAGTATCCCGCCCTTGGAGAGCTTGCCGCCATGGCCGGGCTGCGCATACAGCCAACAGGCCGGGTTGCATCATGAATCCCGGGCGCTGATTTTCACGACACAGCATCCTGCTGGATGCATAACATATTATTTTTGGAGGAAGTATTCATATGGGAACACCAATACCGGAACAGGAAATACGAAAACTCATGGATGATGAAATCTGGGGTACGCTGATCGCCATTGACGACGGGCAGCCCTACGGGGTTGAAACTTCGTTTGCCGTTGACGAAACCAACCTGTACACAGGCTCCAGGCGCGGTGGCCGCATGAACCGCTGCATTGCACGCAATCCAGCCGCCTCGTTTAAAATCTGCCACGGCGATCACCGCGGCCACACCTACCGCGCAGCCATTGTGGAATCGCAGGCCGAAATACTCACCAGCCGCGAGGATATTCTCTACAGCCTGAAAATTATTTTCACCAAGCTCGGGCTTTCCACCGAAAATCTCGAGGCCAAAGCCGATACGTATGCCGCCGGCAAGGGTTCTCTGGCCCTGTATCGCCTGCCGCTGCGCAAGCTCGGGGGCATTCGCTCCGGCCGGGGATAGCAAGCCGGCCGGGGCAGCACGTGCGTTTTCAACTGAGCCCGGTGAAGCTGCGACGATTAAAGCACACAACACCTTTTCAAGGCGGAAAAAACCATGCAAGCCTTCAAAACCATTAAGGATACTTTTGATGAGGTTTATGGCCCATTGCCGGTGCCGGTTTTTCTGTTTGACGGGCAGGCACAAATGGTCAAGGCCAACAGGGCTTTCCTTGAGCTTGCAAAGGCAGATGCGGCCAGGCTGCCGCAGCTTTCAATTTCAGATTTCTTTAATGTTTTGAAGACATTCAGGTTTCCGGTTCCCGACCGCTATGTTACCGAGCTCATGAGCGCTGACGGAAAGGCTATTCCGGTAGGGCTCAATTATACAAAGTTTCAGGGGGAGGATGAGGAGTCACAAGGCTGCCTTGTTTTTTTAAACGACCTGCAGGAGGTCCACTGCCTGAAGCAAAGGCTGCAGCAGGCAGCCATAGAAAAAGAAGCTCTTGAATTGCAGCTTCAAGGGGAGACGCCGGACAACAGCTTAAAGGAGCGGATAAATCTCGAGAAGCAGCTGCAAGAGGAAAAGGCTTTTCTGGAAAACGTCATTGAGTCCTGCGGTGACGGGATAATTATTTTTGCAGGAAAAGGAACTATTGCCCGCGTCAATGAATCTTTTGCAAAAACCATAGGTAAACAGAAGCAGGAGATTTTCGGCAATCTCTATGACCTGGGGCCTATAACCGGCACCTTTACCTGCACCACAGGCGAAACCGTTACCCTTGATGAATCGTACCGCGATTACACCTACCGCCAGGTTGAAAAATTTATTTCCCTTGAGGATGGCGGCAAAATAGAAAACTGGGAGTACTATGCTTTTAACTGCCGGGGTGAAATCGTGCCGCTTGATGTTACCGCAACAATGCAGAAAAACCCTGAGGGTTTTATAACCGGCTCGGTATGCGTGCTGCGTGACAGCACCGAAAGGAAAAAAGCGGAAAAGGCGCTTAAAGAAGCCTACCGGTTCCGCAGCCAGTTTTTTACAAATATCACCCATGAGTTCCGCACACCGCTCACGCTGACCATCGGCCCGCTGGAGGAGATTCTGCGGGGTTCATGCGGCAAGGTCAGTGCAGCAATTGCAAGCAAGCTGGAGCTAACGCTTCGCAACTCCCGGCGGCTGCTGAAGCTTATCAACCAGCTGCTGGATCTCAGCATGCTTGAGTCCGGAGCGGAAAGCCCGGTATATGAACAAAAGGACATCAATGCCTTCACCGCCTTGATTCTTGACTCCTTTTCACTGATCGCGCAAAAAAAGAACATCACCCTCACCTTCAACCCGTGCAAAGATTTTTCCGTGGCGGCAATTGACCCCGGGAAACTGGAAAAAGTGCTTTTCAACCTGATCGGCAATGCCTTTAAATTCACGCCGGATAGCGGCAGTATCAGCGTTCAAATACGATTAGTGAGGCAGTCAGAAACACATGGTGATAATCCCACATCCAAAATCGACGGCAATTTCATAGAGATGTCTGTGACCGATACCGGCATCGGCATACGGAAAGAAGACCTCGGCACAATATTTGAACGGTTCAACCGGGGAGGCCCGGGACTGGAGCAGGGCGGCGCCGGCATCGGCCTTGCCTATGCAAAGGAGCTGGCCGAGGTTATGGGTGGCAGGATTGCGGTTGCAAGCTCCTATGGCAGGGGCGCAACGTTTTCGCTCTACCTGCCCGCAGATACGCTGCAGCAGACTGCAGCAGATACTACGGCCGGTGCGGTTCACAAAGCTTTATCCCTGCAGCCCGAAGTTGAGCTGTCTGATATTGCCGGGCAGGAAGTTGCTGTCCGGGAGAGCCTGAGCGGTCATAAACCCCTCATGCTCATTGTTGATGATAACCCTGATGTGCGGCAGTATGTCGCAGATATCATTCAGAACGATTATGATTTTATAACAGCGCACAACGGAAAAGCAGCGCTGGACAGGCTGGAGAAGCACACACCTGACATAATCCTGTGTGATGTCATGATGCCTGAGATGGATGGGTATGAACTGCTCAAGAGCGTTAAGTCAAGGCCCGGGCTGCGGCCCATTCCCTTTATATTTCTGACTGCACGCGCTGATATAGAGATGAAGGTCGAGGGGCTGCAGGAAGGGGCCGATGACTATATTGTCAAACCCTTTAACGCCCTTGAACTGCTTGCCCGCACAAAATCTCTTCTGCGCATCAGGGACCTGCTGAGCACAACCGAGGCGCAGGAAAAAAAGATCACCGGCCTGACCCAGAAGCTGCAGGAAAAATATCACTATGGAAACATAATCGGCAGCAGCCCCTCCATGCGAAAAATTTATCAGCTCATCGATGCAATCAAGGACAGCGATTCAAGCGTTCTTATCAGCGGCGAGACCGGAACGGGCAAGGAGCTGGTTGCCAATGCGATCCACTACAACAGCCCGCGCCGAAGCGGGCCCATGGTATCGGTCAACTGCGGAGCAATTCCCAAAGAGCTGCTGGCCAGCGAGCTGTTCGGCCATGTCAGGGGCGCCTATACCGGTGCGGTTGAAAGCAGAAAAGGATATTTTCAGGAGGCAGACGCGGGAACGCTGTTTCTTGATGAGATCGGAGAAATGGATAAAGACATGCAGGTGAATCTGCTGCGGGTGCTTGAGCGGGGCGAGATTGTGCGCGTTGGCGATACTGCTCCTGTCAAAGTGAATGTGCGGCTCATTGCAGCAACCAACAAAAACCTTCTGGAAGAAGTCAAGAAGGGCAGGTTCCGTGAGGACCTGTATTACCGCATCCATGTCATCCCCATACATCTTCCGCCCCTGCGGCAGCGCCGCGAGGACATACCGATTCTGATCGGGCATTTTTTGAAAAAATACCGGTCAAAGTTTAAAAAGGATATAGCAGACTTCACTGAACAGGACATGAGCCTGTTTATGGATTACCCCTATCCGGGAAATGTCCGCGAACTTGAGCATATGGTCGAAAGATTCTGCCTGCTTGGTGGTACTGCGGAAAGCCTGTTCGGCAGCAGGCCGGAAGCCTCATCCAGGTCAACAGAAGATTTTGCCCTTGCCGGTTTTCTTGCAGGCCCCACCCCCCTAAAGGCAGCAGGACAGAGCGCAAAAGAGCAGGCTGAAAAAGAGATTATCACTCATGTCCTGAAAAGTTGCGGCAACAATTTTACCAGAGCAGCAAAAAAGCTTCAAATCAGTCGTGTGTATCTTCATGAAAAAGTAAAAAAGTATGGAAGAAGCAGCCAGCGAGTGTAAATTTTTTATATACACTGTAATTAAATTATTTACATAAAAAAGTTATGCTAAATTAAGAACTTGAAGTTTTTCCCCTTAAAAAATTCAAAAAATGAGACTTCAGGCACCATTGTCTCTTGCCGTTTGATCGCCGCAACATATTCTAACCATCTATAATTCAATCATATTTTAAAAAAAATGTGTATGGCATGTTTAATGTAATGTTGTTATAATAAAGTATGGTTTCTTAATGAAACAAAAAAATGAACCTCCCCGAAGCAAGTTGCGGGGTATCTCGGGATTAGTTTTTATTTCCTAATCGAAGCAAGCTTCGGGGAATTTACCCATAAGAGGATTAAATATTTTATTATTACAAAACAATAAATAAGGAGGAGAGATAGTTTTATGAAAAATAAAAAAAATCTGATTATTGCAGCAGTATTAGTTTTCATTCCTCTTTTTTATGCCGGCACTGCAGGAGCTGCTGAATGTGATCGACAGCCACTGCCGCCAGCACTGGATGCATTGAACTCAAGCAGTGAAGTTGATGTCTCAACCGTAGAAGTTGCCAACTGGGGTGGCATCATTCCCGCCAAGTCTGATGACAATATCTATTATCTTTTCACGCCTAAAAACACCGTGCCAAAGACCTGCTTCATCATACTGCCGGGAGGCAATTGTGATCCCCGGTCGTATGCCCCTGCTGCTCATGCCATTGCTGCTAAAGGATGTATGACCTGTATCATACCAATGCCGGACTGTGTTGCAATGCCATTCGGCTATAATAGAGCAGATAGAGTGATTAAAGACCATGAACAGATTGAAAAATGGGTAATAGGCGGGCATTCAGTCGGAGGAACAGCGGCGGGCTTTTACGCAAAAAAATCCAAAAATATCAGCGGGGTGGTTATTTGGGCATCTTTGGCTGCTCAATCAAACAGGTTGGATAAAACCACCATAAAGGTTCTTGATGTTTACGGCTCAAACGACGGCAGGGCAACGCCTGAAGCTGTTATTGAAAATGCCAAGTACCTGCCGGAAGATGCTGTTTTGGTGGAAATCGAGGGTGGCAATCATACCCAGTTTGGCTATATTGATCCTTCCCCGGGAACGTACATTGAAGATGATAATGCCGCCACCATTACCATCGAAGAACAGCAGGAACAAATCGTACAGGCCACAGCGGATTTTCTGAAGCAGTTTGACAACAACTCCTCGACGACAACCACGACAACAAAGCCAGGGGCATGTCCATTGAAAGCACTCTTCAGCCCCGAGCAGACAGGTCTTCTGAGCATCTACTACAAGTTCCGCGACAGCATATTGACACAAACCGAAGCGGGGCGGCACCTTAGAGCGCTTTATTACATGCACGGCGCAGAAGTATCACAGATACTGGCAGCGCGGAATGAACTGAACATGCAGGCAGGAAAGCTTGCACTGGGGCTTGCGCCGGATATTTTTCTGGGTGTATATCGTGACCACGGCCTCACTATATCAAGAATACAGTACGGTCAGATAGTCGATTTTATCGTGCAGCTGAAAAAGACGGCCTCCCCGGCTCTGCAGAGCGACCTTGCATCGCTGCTTGCGCAGCTTTCCGACGGTGGTCTGCAACGGGAGCTGGGGTGTTTAATACGTTAACCGCATTCATTTTTTTGGTAGAATGGAGGGAAAAATGAAAAATATTTTTATAGTACTGCAAATCTTATTATTGCTGACATTTACCGCTCAGTGCAAAAGAAACCATACCTATACCTGCGAAGTAGACACCTCAAAAACAGGCTATGAGCTGGCCGGGGCCTATGATAATTGCACGGTCTGGAATGCCCAAAAGACAATGACCCATATTGAGCGAAAAGATATCGATATTCGAGCTACCAAATTACCCCTGGTGGAATTCAGCGGTTCTTATGCAGCCTTGAACGCTGAGGGAAACTGGATACAGCCCTATTATACCATTGCCCCTGAAAACATGAGCGTCTACTACCCTGATGCGCCTGCAAGCATCAATGGAGTCATATCTGCCAAATTCAAGTCCAAAGACAGCGTGGATGCTGCCTTTGGATACAGCAATCATCAGTCGCAGGGGATTTGCGCTGATGTTCAGGAGGATATTTACAATACCGTGCTGTATGATGTGTTAACCAGGGAGCAGCGGGCCAAATACCGGTCAGAAGGGAAACGGCTTCTCTTTATCCCCGATGATGATCTCCCGCCGCTCAATGATAATTCGACCAATCCGGTCCACACGGGCACTGCATGGCTCGATATTGATCCGGCCACAAAAGTAACCAGGGACCCGGATGATAATAACACGTACTATTATGAACCATGGAGTCTGTATGTGGAAAATAATGACTCTTCTGCTTCTGATGAAAGATTAAAGGGGGTCAGGTATTGCAAACTGTTAAGCCATCAGGCAATACTGGGCTGGATGCTTGAGAAGAGTTTTGAAGAAAACCCTGTCTTAATAACCCCTGCCAGCACCGAATGTAATGGGCGGCCATCTGCACTTGAATCAGCAACAAATGGCAGTTGCCTGCTCTATTTCAGCTTTGCACAGAGCTATTTCTGCATGGATTTTACGGGTTCCGATTTTACCCCGGAAAATTCAAAAACAAAATGTGAAACCAGCATAACCTACAGAACCCCTGGCTACCCAGACCCTGTCTACAGCACCACGCCGTGCAGTCAAAGAACTGCAGAAATTGCCTCGTATATACCCGGCTACATAGGCATGACGGGTATCTGCGTTATCCATATGTGTGCAGTCAATGAGTTTATCTGGAATATTTACACCGCCAATCCGGAGGCGAGCTGCACAGGTTATGATTTTTTTACGCCGGGAGAATTGGGGAAATAAAGCCTTCAATTAGTCTGCGTACAGTGCTGTGTGGAATACAAAAATTTCTTCTTTGGAGATGATATCATGAAACTGTTAGAAGCCGGTCGCATCGGTACGCTGGAGATTAAAAACCGCATCATCATGGCGCCCATGGGCATTCGAGGCTTGTGTGATCCTGATGACGGGTACTGGGGGAAGCGCGTGCGCGCATATTATGGGGCACGAGCCGCGGGCGGCTGCGGCATGATTACAACCGAGATGGTGTTTGTGTCGAAGGCTGTGGAGCCCGTTGCACAGGCATTACTGGATGTAACCAATGACCGGCACTTTTCCGCGGTTCGCGAGCTTGCCAATACACTCCACGCATATAATTGCAGGCTGAGCGTACAGCTCACGGCGGGTTTTGGGCGCGTTATCCCGCCCTATGTGGTCCCTGATGATGTCGTGCCGGTTTCCGCCTCAGAAAATACGAACTATTTTGTTCCGGACTATGCTGCCTTGAACACCCGGGCCCTCACGACAGAAGAGGCTGAAGCCCTTGCCAGGTCCTTTGGCCCGGCTGCGAAGCGCTGCCGAGAGGCGGGTGCCGACTGCGTGGAGCTGCACGGCCACGAGGGGTATCTGATGGACCAGTTCATGACCGGCCTGTGGAACAGGCGCACCGACCGGTACGGCGGCTCCCGCGAGAAGAGGCTTACCTTTGCCCGTGAAGCAATTGATGCGATCAAACGGGAGGCAGGCGCAGACTTTCCCATCATTTACCGGTTCGGCATCATGCACTATCTTGAAGGCGGCAGAGAAGAAGAAGAAGGGCTCTGGATCGCCGGCGAGCTTGAGAAGATGGGCGTGGCAGCGCTGCATGTAGATGCTGGCTGCTATGAGACATCCTGGTGGCCCCATCCGCCGCAGTACCAGGGGCCCGGGTGTATGGCAGAGCTTGCCGCGAAAGTAAAGAAGGTTTCCACGCTTCCGGTTATTTCCGTGGGTCGCCTGCATTACCCGGAAACAGCCGAACAGGTACTGGCCGAAGGCAAGGCCGACTTTATCGCCATCGGCAGAGGTCTGCTGTCTGATCCCGAGTGGGTCAATAAAGTGCAAAGTGGCAGGGTCGATGAGATTACCCCCTGCATCGGCTGTCACGAGGGCTGCCTGTGGCAGATGATTGCCGGCGAGCCGACCAGCTGCTCGCTGAACCCCACATGCGGGCATGAAACCGATCGTCCGATTATTGCGCTGAAGAAGAAGCGGTCGCTGCTGATTGTAGGAGGCGGGCCTGCCGGTGTTGAAGCAGCCCGGGTGGGCGCACAGCGCGGCTTTGATGTCACCCTGTGGGAAGCCTCCGGACGGCTGGGCGGAAATCTCTGGCCGGCTTCAAAGCCGCAGTTCAAGCGTGACATTGCAGACTACCTTACGTACCTCACGGGGCTTGCCCGACGGCTGCCGATCGATATCGCGCTGAACAAACGGGCCGCTGCCGGGGATGTCAGGAACTTCGGAGCGGACTATGTCATTCTTGCTACCGGGGCAAGCATGGAGCCTCTGCCCTTTAACGGCGGCAACGTGCTGTCGGTGATACAGGTTTTAAACGGCATGGAGCCGAAAGGGGAAAAAATACTGATCATGGGCGGCGGTGTTATAGGATGCGAAACCGGGGTGTATCTTGCACGCGCGGGCAGGCAGGTTACCATTTGCGCCCGGCAGGATTTAGAAGAGCTTGACATGGACACTGTTGATCACAATAACCGCTTTATGCTTCTTAATATTATAAAGGATGCGGGCATTACTGTTCTTCGGGGAGCCATTCCTGTAAGGCTGGAAAAAGACGGCGCGGTGGTTATGCAGCAGGGCGCGGAAAAGCAAATTGCAATGGACAGTCTTGTTTTTGCAGGACGGCTGTTTCCGGACAATGACCTTGGGAAGTCGCTTGGAGATATGTCCAATAGTATCAGCATTGGAGACTGCGTGAAGTCCGGATCGATTATGGATGCAGTGTGGGGAGGGTTCCAGGCCGTACGAGAAATTGAACAGGATCAGGGGTCATGATCAGCAAGCGCGTTCTTATCAGAAAATAAAGCAATGAGAGCACTAAGTTCCATTTTGTTTATAGCACTGGGCATCTGTTGTGCCTCTGCTCTTTTTATTGCGTGCCCCCTGGCCTCTGCCGACAGCGCAACGCAGGCCCTGGACCT
>CAYNVA010000290.1:0-9237 GCA_964400575.1 uncultured Thermodesulfobacteriota bacterium
AAATGTTGCCGCCCCGGCGGCGCAAAATTTGAACAGCAGAAATGCCATGAGCAGAATCGAACACAGGAAAATAAAGTCGCGGTGGGTGATGCGCGTTATGGCGATGTCGCTGAGATTGTTTTTGGCAAATCGGTACATCACCATGAGCGACACGAACGAAAAAAGAAAATACCCCAGCAGCGCCCACAGCATGTTTTTTGACTGCTTCAGCTCCCGCAGGGCATTGAGCTTCAAAAGCGCAACATCCGTAACGGGTGCTCCCTCACGCACGATTATTTCATCTTTCTGAATAGAATAAAGCAGCGGGGCGACCTCCTGGGCCGCAGCCTCGCGGCGTTCACTTGTCTGCTGAGCGTTAAAGGTAACGGTTGGTTCGATGAGCCTGACGGCGAGGTCGGTCAGGGCTTTGCGTATATCGCGGGGCTCGTTTTTGAGAAATGTGCGGGCATCCCGCCGCAGCAGTATTTCAGCATCCTGCACATCGATAAAGGAGGTGAAATCGTTGGCCATTATTTCCTGGCTTGATGCAATGTTGCGCAGCATGATGCCCCTGCCGCGCTCCTTGAACAGGAGCCCCTTTGCCGCAACCACCTCACGCTGGGCAAACGGCAGCACCAGGTCAAGAAGCGCTTCCTCAAGCTCCTTTCTAAATGCCCGGTCGGCAAGCAGGGCGAAGTTCTGTTCATCAATCTGTATCCGCAGCATTTCCTGCAGCGCACGCCTGTCTTTTTCGGAAAGGGGCTGGTTGCGGGTTTTTTTTCTGCCTGCCTCGCGCATGGTTCCGAAAGCTGCGGTGATGCGCTGCGCCACGTCGTTTTCAGCCTTTGCGTTGAAGTCATAAACCGACGGCACGGCATCGGCCTTTTCGCGGCGGCGCCTGGCCGTGGTTTCAGTATCCTCAACCGTGAAATCCTGATGCGCCCGTATGTTGTCCTGGGCTATATCGCCCGATTTATAATGGTATCTGGGCGCTGCTGGCTGCGGCACGGTAAGAAAGGCTATAATGCCGGAAAGCACGATAAAGGCCAGCACCTCGTAGGTGGCAGGCGACATGAACGGCCTGATGATTTTAAGCCTGTCTCCGGTATGCTCTATTTTTGCAAGGGGCTGTTGCGTGCGCCTGGTGCGCAGCTTCTTAAATAGCTGTATCTTCATCTGCGTTTTTCTTTTTCATTAAATGTTTCATATGCCTTGATGATGCCCTCCACAAGGGGATGGCGGACCACGTCCTTTTCGGTAAATTGGCAAAACCTGATCCCCTCGACCTTCTCCAGAACGCGCTGCGCCTGCACCAGGCCTGATGCAGTTGCCTGCGGCAGGTCTATCTGGGTGATGTCGCCGGTAATGATTGCCTTTGAATTGAACCCCAGGCGCGTGAGAAACATCTTCATCTGCTCGGCGGTCGTATTTTGCGCCTCATCCAGAATCACAAAGGAGTCATTGAGCGTGCGGCCCCGCATGAAGGCCAGGGGAGCCACTTCAATCCTGCCCTGATGCAGCATTTCCTGCGCCCTGTGCATATCCATAATGTCATGCAGAGCATCATAAAGGGGCCGCAGATAGGGATTGACCTTTTCGGCAAGGTCGCCCGGCAGAAATCCGAGTTTTTCGCCGGCCTCAACAGCAGGCCTGGCGAGAATGATTCTGTCGACATCTTTTTTTATGAGGGCCGCAATGCCCATGGCCATGGCCAGATAGGTTTTCCCCGTGCCCGCCGGCCCGATGCCGAAAACAATGTCAAAGCCGCGGATAGCATCCACATATTTTTTCTGGGCATAGCTTTTCGGGGTGATGGGACGCCGTTTTGCGGTGACGATGATCGTATCGAGAAAAACGTCCTTCAGGTGCAGCGGTGCATCCTGCTCAATCATTTTGATGGCATGCACCACATCAACGGAGCTGAGGCGGTAGCCTGATTCAATAATAAAATACAGCTCCTGGAGAATTTTTTTTGCCGCCATGATCGCTGCGCATGAGCCGTTGAGCGCAAACTGGCTGCCACGCACGTGTATCTTTACGGCGAGCCTTTTGCTGAGCATTTTGAGGTTGCCGTCATGTTCACCGCACAGGGCTTTGACGATGCCGAGATCCTCAAAGTGGAGAATTTCCGAGCAGCTGTCGCTTTTCAGGGGGGGGGCTTTCATACACTACACAGGCATCACAAATGAGTCTACGGGCAGTCCGCAGCACGCAACGCGGCAGAGGAAAGAGCTGTTATTGTTAAGCTTCTGCATAGATCTGTACCATAATTTCCCGGTTTCTGGGATGGTTGTCAAAATCGCACAGCACGATCTGCTGCCATGTTCCCAGATGCATGGCTCCGTTCACAACGGGAATGGTAATCGACGGGCCAAGCAGTGCGGCCCGCACATGGGCGTAGCCATTGCCGTCGCCCCAGCGGCGGTTATGTTCATAAGGGATATCACGGGGGGCAAGCCGTTCAATGGCTTTTTGAAGGTCGGCTACCGCCCCCTGCTCATATTCCAGGGTGGTTAATGCTGCAGTGGAGCCGGGAACGAAAAGGTGTATGAATCCCTGTGCCGGGCAGGCCTTTGACAGGCATTGGTCAACCTCGTCGCTGATGTTCACAATGTCGGTTGCTCCGGTGGTCGCAACGGATATGGTAAAATTTATTATTGCCATGTAATTATATTATTTATTACAAAAAAGATAATTTTTATTATTTTATTAAATTAGCACAGGGTCTGCGGCTTTTCAAGTTGTTTTTCATCCAAATTCCCTTGACAAATTTTTGAAAAAATATATAAACTCTATCTTTAATTTTCTGACACGGGTGCGCTCTTTAAGCGCATCAAGCTACTCATAACAAAGGAAGGATAGGGCATCATGGCAGTAAAAATCAGACTTGCTCGTTTCGGCAAGAAGAAAAAACCCTTTTACCGTGTAGTCGTTGCTCCTGAAACGGCTCCCCGCGACGGTCGTTTTGTGGCGGTGCTGGGTACGTATGATCCATGCAGCAATCCTGTTGCGATTACTATAGATAAAGAAAAAACGGTTGACTGGCTTAAAAAGGGTGCAAAGCCAACACAGTCTGCTGAGAGAATTCTGAGAAAAGAAGGGGTTTTCAAGGGGTAAGGAAAAACGCACAGTTAACGGGAAGCGGTAAACCGGGCAACTACAACTCAAATGGAGGCTAGCATGAAAGACTTAGTAAAGTACATAGCTCAGGCTCTTGTTGACAATCCCGATGCAGTGGCGGTTAGTGAGATTGAGGGGGAACAGACATCGGTGATCGAACTGCGCGTGGCCAAAGAAGATTTAGGAAAGATCATCGGCAAGCACGGCAGAACCGCCCAGTCCATGAGAACCATCCTGTCGGCGGCTTCGGCCAAAAACAGAAAACGGGCTGTGCTGGAAATCATTGAGTAGACAGGCGTTTCCCTGACCAGAAAGAATGTGCATACGGCCTGGCCGTATGCATTAAAAAGAAAGCAGTCCGGCAAAGAGGCCGCATGCGGCTTCTTTGCCGGTTTCTCGTATAGTAGGGTGACAGCTTTCCAGCGTGCTGCATGATCCGGCTTGACATCATAACTCTTTTTCCCCGGATGTTTGATTCGCCCCTGCAGGAAAGCCTGCTGAAAAAAGCACAGGAACGGGGGCTTATCGAAATCGCCATTCATGACCTGCGGATGTGGGCTGAAGACAGACACCGGACCGCAGACGATACACCTTACGGCGGCGGCGCCGGCATGGTGATGAAGGTTGAGCCTATTGTCAAGGCGCTTGAAAGCATACGAAAAGCCCCGGCAACATCCCGCGTCGTGCTTTTAACCCCGCAGGGCAGACCTTTTTCGCAGGATGTGGCAAGCTCGCTCAGCAGGCATGAACAGCTTGTTTTTGTGTGCGGACGCTATGAGGGGGTTGATGAGCGGGTGCTGTCGTTTGTGGATGATGAAATTTCCATAGGGGATTTCATCCTGAGCGGCGGTGAAATAGCTGCTCTGGTGGTTATTGATGCTGTTTCCCGGCTTGTGCCGGGCGTGGTAGGGGATGAGGCCTCGGTTCGGGAAGACACGTTTTCAAACTGGCTGTTAAAATACCCCCAGTATACGCGGCCGCCCGGTTTCCGGGGTCTTGAAGTCCCCGAGGTTCTCCTGTCGGGCGACCATGAAAAGATACGCCGGTGGCGGCGGCAGGAAGCACTCAAAAAGACATTGCAGCGCCGGCCTGAGCTGCTTGAAAAGGCCGAGCTTTCTGATAAGGACCTGACGTTTCTAAAAAGTATTTAACAATCTCGAAAGGATGGAGATAGGCGATGAACGTAATTGACAAGATCGAACAGGAGCAGATGCGGCTTGACATTCCGGCTTTCCGGCCGGGTGATACGGTAAAGGTGCATGTGAAGATACGCGAAGGGGAAAAAGACCGCATCCAGATTTTCCAGGGGGTGGTTATTGCGCGTAAGAATGCGGCGATGCGCTCCTCGTTTACCGTCCGCAAGGTTTCCTACAGCATTGGCGTGGAGAGAATATTCCCCCTGCATTCACCGTCGGTCGACCGGATTGAAGTTGTGCAGCGGGGCAAAGTACGGCGCTCGCGGCTGTTCTATCTGCGCGACCTCAAGGGTAAAGCCGCCCGCATTAAAGTGCAGCGGTATTAATAGAGGATATTCATGGAATTTGCAGACCGGCTCAGGGAAAGCGTGCATCCCGAGCTCTTGCTGCACAGCCATGGTTACGCCTACATAGCAGGGGTTGATGAGGCCGGCAGGGGTCCCCTTGCCGGCCCTGTTATAGCCGCTGCTGTAATTTTCCCGCACGGCCTGCGATGCGCCGACATCCGCGACTCCAAAACTCTTTCTCCAGCCAAACGCCTGAAACTTTTTCAGTATATTCAGGAGCATGCCCTTGCCTGGAGCTGGGCATACGCTCCGGCCGATGAAATAGACCGTATCAATATACTTCAGGCAAGTCTGCTTGCCATGAAACGCGCCGTCGAGAGGCTTCACCTTGAGCCCGATTACACGATCATTGACGGACCGCACCGTATCCCGGCTGCGCTGCCCCATGCTGCCATTATCCACGGCGATGCCAAAAGCCTTCCAATATCAGCGGCATCCATTATGGCTAAAGTCGTGCGCGATGCCATCATGGAAAAGTATCACGTGCTCTACCCGCACTATAATTTTGCCCGCAACAAGGGCTACGGCACCCGTGAGCACATTCGGGCGCTCCAGCAGCACGGCTCCTGCCCCATTCACCGCAGAACATTCAACAGGGTGCCCTGATGACGCCTGTTGCCGATCGTGACCAGCAGCGCAAAAGCCTTGGCGTCCGGGGCGAGGACATGGCCGTTGATTTTCTGGAAAAGAAGGGGTATACAATCCTCTGCAGAAACTACCGCTGCCGGTCCGGTGAGATTGATATTGTCGCCCGCAAGAAGAAAATCCTCTGTTTTATAGAGGTAAAAACCAGAAGCACCAGGGCCTTCGGTCCGCCGCAGGAAGCGGTAACGCCCCGCAAGCAGTACAAGATCAGCCGGGTTGCCCTTGATTTTCTGCAGCGCCACAGGCTTGAAAATTGGCCGGCGCGGTTCGACGTGGTGGCTGTGGATTTTACCGGCGGCGACGGGGTGATAGCGCTTATCGAAAACGCTTTCGAGCTTGCCGGACAGCCGTGACCCCATGCCCTGACAGGAGGGCCTTCCTGCAGCGCCCTGATTTCGGCTCAGCATCATAGGGGAGATCATCTCATTAAAAAATTCATTGTTATTTTTTTTCTTGCCGTTCTCTTTCTCCTGCCCGCTTTAACCGTAGTCGGGCTCTACGTGTATTTCAGTCATGACCTGCCGCGCATAGAATCGCTGAAAGATTACGCGCCTGCCCTTGTCACCGAGGTTCTCAGCAGCAGCGGAGAGACAATCGCTGAATTCTCCATTGAAAAACGCTATTTAATACCGCTTGCGGACATAGCCCCCATCTTCATTAAGGCTATTCTTGCGGCTGAGGACGACAAGTTTTTTGAGCACAAGGGGATAGATCTCTGGGGCATTTTCAGGGCTGCGCTGAAAAATATCCGCTCTTTTGAAATCAGGCAGGGCGGCAGCACCATCACGCAGCAGATCGTCAAGTCGCTGCTGCTCACCTCCGAGCGCAAGTTCTCCCGAAAGATCAAGGAGGCGATTCTTGCCACCCGCATTGAGCAGTACCTGACCAAGCAGGATATTCTCACCCTGTATCTCAACCAGATTTATTTCGGCCGCGGCGCCTATGGTGTCGAGGCTGCATCGCGCGTCTATTTCGGCAAACCCGCCATCCGGCTGACGCTGCCTGAAGCTGCCTTCCTGGCGGGACTGCCCAAGGCGCCAAGCTCTGCGCGCAACATGGACAGGGCTCTTGAGCGCTGGCGCTATGTGCTGGGGCGCATGCAGGAACTGGGCTTCATCACTGCCGATGAACGGGAAACGGCGGACAAGGCCCCCCCCGGATTCATCCCGCCGCCGAAAGACACCAGCGCTATTTTTAAAGCCCCGTATTTTGCCGAACATGTCCGCAGGGAGATTGAGCAGAAATACGGCGCAGACATGCTGTACAAAGGGGGTCTCAAGGTTGAAACCACGGTTGATCTGAATCTTCAGGAGGCAGCCGAAGGCGCAGTCCAGCGGGGTATTGAGGCATTCGACAAGCGTGCGGGAAAGAAAAATACGCCATCAACGGTTCAGTCGGCGCTGCTGTGCATGGATCCCTACACCGGGCATATCAGGGCGCTTGTGGGGGGGCGTGATTTTAACGCCAACCAGTTCAACCGGGCCGTGCAGGCGCAGCGTCAGCCGGGATCGGCCTTCAAGCCCGTCATTTACGCGGCAGCTCTGGACAAGGGCTATACGCCCGCCACCGTATTTATTGATGCGCCGCTGGTTTTCGAAGCGGCCGGCCCGGGTATTTTCTGGGAGCCCCAGAATTATGACCGGACATTCACCGGCCCCCTGACGCTTCGCAAGGCCCTTACCCAGTCGCGCAATATCGTGACGGTGAAGATCCTCAAGTATATAGGGGCCGACTATGTAATCGATTATGCCAGAAACCTGGGCATGACAGGTGAATTCTCCCCGACGCTTTCCCTGTCGCTGGGCACCTGCAGCGTATCGTTGTTGAATCTGGTTCGGGCATATGCCGTATTTTGTGCTCAGGGCGTGGCTGCTGAGCCCATTTTCATTACGCGCATTCTGGGTCGCGACGGCACGGTTCTTGAAGACAATCGACCCAGACTTGCCCAGGCCATAAGCCCCGAGACAGCTTTTCTCATCACCAGTATGCTGCAGAGCGTTGTCGAGGAGGGCACCGGGAAAAAAGTGCGCGCTCTCAACCGGCCCTGCGCCGGCAAGACCGGCACGACAAATGACGTGCGCGATGCCTGGTTCATCGGGTTTACGCCGCAGCTTGTGGCAGGCGCATGGCTGGGATATGATGACCTGAGCCCGCTGGGGAAACATGAGACGGGGGCTGTGGCTGCAAGCCCTGTCTGGCTTGACTTTATGCAACTGGCGCTTCACAACGAGCCTGTGCAGCCGTTCAAGGCGCCTGACGGTATCATCTATGTGAAGGTGAATACGGAAACCGGCCTGCCCCCGGCCTCAGGCGAGGACGGAATTTTTGAATGCTTCAGGCAGGGCAATGCGCCGGGCATGCCCCTGCAGGGTGCGGCAGATGAGGACAATGAAAGCGGGCTTTTGCCGCAGATTGAGTCTCTGCCGGTTCAGGTGCAGTAAAACCGGGGCGTTTCTTTGATGCTGTATCAAGCCTCTGCGCCAGCCTGCCTTTTGACCATGACCCACACTATCTGGGATTCGTCGATAGCGCTGTAGCGTAATTTCAGAGCTTCAAGCTTGCGCTCTTTTTCAGCCTGTATGGCCTGGTCGCTTTCCCGAATGCTGCCGTCCGGCAGCCGCGTGACCTCTATTGTCTGAAGATTTTCGCTTTTCGGTATATTGGTAAATGGTTTGGCAGAAAGAATTTTTTCGAGTTTTCCTCTTTTGATCATTCGCAGCAGCACAAAAAACCTCCCTTACAGCAGTCAAAATGCAGGCACACAGTTGTGCGGTTTGTCATGAACATGGCATAAACGATACGGGCTTTTGCAGCTGGTGCTAAACCCGGGCATAGGTCTGAACGGCCTGCCGGTAGAGATCACCTCCATGCATGTCGTTGATGACGACAACAGGGAACCTCTCGACGGTGAATGTGCGGATGGCCTCGGGCCCAAGATCTTCATAGGCTATGATTTCCGTTTTTTTTACGCACTGCGCCAGCATCGCGCCTGCGCCGCCTATGGCGGCAAAGTAGACGGCCCGGTGCCTGATCATTGCCTCTATCACCTCAGGGGAGCGCTGGCCTTTGCCGATCATGGCTTTAAGGCCCTGTTGCATCAGGCGGGGCGCATAGCCGTCCATGCGCGAGCTGGTGGTCGGGCCGCAGGAACCAACAGGTTTGCCGGGCCGGGCCGGGGTTGGGCCGACATAATAGATGATGTGGCCGCGCAGGTCAAAAGGCAGGGGCTGACCCCTGTCCAGCAGTTCGACAAGCCGCTTATGGGCCATATCACGGGCCGCATAAATGTCGCCGGTTATGAAAACGCGGTCGCCGATTTTCAGGGTTTGGATAGCGGCATCCGCGAGCGGGGGGGTAAGAATGAGTGTGCTCATAAAACAATTTCCCTGTGCCGGTGAGCATGGCAGTTCAGGTTGACAGCAACCGGCAGGCTTGCGATATGGCAGGGGTGCAGCTCGATATGAACTGCAAGGCTTGTAACTGTTCCCCCGAACCCCTGCGCGCCAATACCCAGATTGTTGATGGCCTGCAGAATCTCACATTCAAAAGCCGCCATGTCCGGGTCGGCATGCGCGCTGCCCAATTTTCGCAGCAGTGCTTTTTTTGCCAGAAGCGCGGCTTTTTCAAATGTGCCGCCTATGCCCACGCCCACAACCGTGGGGGGGCAGGGATTGGCGCCCGCCTGCCGTACGGCGTCGACCACAAAATCCTTTACAGCCTGCATTCCCTGCGAGGGCTTGAGCATGGCGGTGCGGCTCATGTTTTCGCTGCCGCCGCCCTTGGGCGCAAAAATAATTTTAAAATTATCACCCGGCACCGGTTCTACATGAATAATGGCGGGCGTATTGTCGCCCGTGTTTTTACGGGTGAAGGGGTGGCACATGGAGGAGCGCAGATACCCTTCAGCATATCCCTGCCGCACACCTTCGTTTATTGCATCAGCCATGCCG
>CAYNVA010000291.1:0-4245 GCA_964400575.1 uncultured Thermodesulfobacteriota bacterium
TCCCTGAACAGGGGATCGCGCACCGCGGCAGTGCCCAGTATGGCGTACTTCACGCCCGCACCGAGATATTGGTCAACAGTTGCAAGGTCGCGGATTCCTCCGCCCAGCTCGACCTCCATGGAAACCGCTGAGCAGATGCGCTTCACCAGCTCCCTGTTGCGTGGCCGGCCTGACACGGCTCCGTCAAGGTCGACAATATGCAGCCTCCGGGCTCCCGCTTCCTCCCAGCGCCGTGCAACTGCAACCGGATCGCTCGAATAAATTGTGGCATCCTCCATGCGGCCCTGGGAGAGGCGGACGGCCTGGCCGTTTTTCAAATCAATTGCAGGGATAATGATCATTGTGGCCTCTCTCAGCCTGCATGGCCTGGTTGCCATCATATATGAATGTATCTATTGCAGACACCCTTCCCTTAATTCCAATACATGTGAATTAGACGTATAAATAAATTGAAAAAATAAATTCTCAGCTTCATTCCGGCTTGTCCGGAATCTGTTCCACCGCAGCGTAAGGATTCCGGACAAGCCGGAATGACAGGAATGGTGTTGTTTACGAAAAATAGTATCTCATCCTGCAAAATCAAATGTGAAGGCCCACTAGGCCTGCGCAGCACAAGCGGTAAAATTTTTCAGCAGCTGCAGGCCGACGGCCTGGCTCTTTTCCGGGTGAAACTGGCAGGCAAACACATTGTCCTTCCAGATGCTTGAAACAAATTCAATGCCATAGCCGGTTGTGGTGGCAATAAGCGAAGGGTCAACAGGGGCCACATAATAGGAATGCACAAAATAAAAATATGCCCCGTCGGCTATACCGGCTAAATGCGGCGGAGCTTTCTGTGCATGCAGGCTGTTCCAGCCCATGTGGGGAATCTTTAAAAGCGTGCCGCCGGCAGTGCGCTGCTCTGCCGGAAAGCGCACGACCCTGCCCTTGATAATGTCAAGGCCGGGACAGATACCGAACTCCTCACTTTCCGAAAAAAGAATCTGCAGCCCGAGACAGATGCCCAGAAACGGCTTGCCGGAGCCGATTGCTTTCACAATGGAGTGTATGAGCCCGAGGCGGTCGAGGTTTTCAAAGCATTTTTTGAAAGCGCCGACTCCCGGCAGCACCACGGCACGGGCATTGTCGACATCACGGGCAGTTGTGATGATATCGGCCCGGGTCCCGGTTTTTTCAAAAGCCTTTTGAACGCTGCGCAGGTTGCCCATGCCGTAGTCGATGATGGACACGCGCATTGACTACAGCACCCCCTTGGTCGAAGGCACGCCGCCCACCCGCCCGTCAAGCTGCGTGGCCCGGTCAAGAGCCCTGGCAAGGGCTTTGAAAACAGCCTCGATAATGTGGTGGCTGTTCTTGCCGTAGGCGACATTAATGTGCAGCGTAGCCTTGCAGTTGTTGACAAAGGCCTGCAGAAACTCCTGTACCAGCTCGCTGTCGAACTCGCCGACTTTGCCTTTAAGATCCGGAGCATTATAGACCAGGCATGGCCGGCCGCTCAGGTCAAGGGCCACATGGGCCAGCGCCTCATCCATGGGCACGGTGGCCTCTCCGTAGCGGCATATGCCGGCCTTGTCGGACAAAGCCTTCACAATGGCCTGCCCGAGGCAGATGCCGATATCCTCCACCGTATGGTGAAAATCAACAGCCGTATCACCCCTGGCCAGCACGCTCAGATTGAAAAGCCCGTGCCGGGCAAAAAGTTCAAGCATATGGTTGAGAAACGCCGCAGGCGTCTGCACGCTGTAGGAGCCGGTACCGTCGATCTCAAGCTCGACCATGATATCGGTTTCAGAGGTTTTTCGTTCAATGCGGGCACAACGTTTCATATGTTCTCCTGTATCTGCTGTTAAATAGTATTGAAGTTTTCGGCATCATACCACCCAACAGTCGGGTTTTTCAAGGCATTTAAGAAATGCCTGCAGCCGGTCACGATGCATGATTCTGTTCCGGTCGGCCCATGCCCTGCGCCAGCCCGGGCTGATCAGGAAGCTGCCGTTTGACCATTGACGCTGAACAGGGAGTAAAAACGGAAAAATTGGGCAACTTTTATGAACCTGCTTCCGGCATTGATGATTTCAAATGTTTTTGCTTCTGCAACAGCCTGGCGGTAGATGCCGATAATGAGGTTCACCCCGAGGGAGTCCACTATTTCAATCCCGGTGGCGTCAAGAACAACACCGGCCACATGGGGATGTTTTTTCAGCTGCACAAACACGGCGTCGCGAAGCACCTCAATATAGCTTGCAACAAGGTCTGCCTGCGGCTGCAACACAAGCCGGTTTTCCTGCAACAGTGCGTTCATGCGCACCTCCTCCTGTACGAGTCATTATCTAGTAGTGTCTAAAAACCCGCTGTGCAGCATGCAGGGCAGCCACAGAAGCCGGCGTGATCAGCCTCCATTAAACACCATGGTCACCGTGCCGCCTGCCACTGTCAGACTGTCGGCCACGGCACGCATTGCCGGCAGCCCGCGCTTGCCGAGCTGCCTGTCCGAAGTTGCTGCTGCAAGGGCCTGGTTGAGATCAAAACCCGGCCCTTCATCAGACACCTCGATGACAAGGCGCTGCGGGGTACTGAAAACCATAAGATCGACAAAAGCCTGCGGATTAAGGCGATTGCCATGTTCAACAGCATTGAGCAGCGACTCGCGAACCGCCAGCAGTATAAAGTCGATGTCCTTGCCGGAGGGGACCCTGTCGGGGGTCAGCATATCGGCAACCCACAGGCAGGCCTGGTCAACGCCGTCATAGCCCGACACAAAAGAATACCATGGCGCGCAGGGCTGCTCCGGCTGCGGTATATAATAGGCAAGCAGCACCATATCGTCCTTCTGGCCGTCAACGACATGCTTCAAAATCCGGCGGCACAGGCCCTTGGCAGACCCGTCCTGCAGCATGGCTGCATCGGCGGCAATCGCGGCCTGAATCGTCTCTTTTTCAACGCCATCGGAAAACATGAATATATAGCTTTCCGCGGTACAGGCCACGGTACTGACACCAAAAAGATCGTGGTCGGGCAGAAGACCCAGGCACATACCCCCGCCCTCAAGCTCGCGGCAGGAAAAATGCCCGTCTGCTGCGCGCTCATAGAGCAAAGCCCCGGGATTGCCTGCCGTGGCGATATGCATGATGCGGCGGGGGCCGTCCCAGAGCATGGCGGAAACGCACACGTGTGATTTGGCATAGCCGAGCTTGTTGAATTCGGCATTAATCACGCGCAGGAGACTGGCCGGATTCTGACAGGCATCCCAGCACGACGTGAGGATGCCCAGAAAAACAGCGCTCATATAGAGGCTTGCCAGGTCATGCCCGGCGATATCTGCAAGCACAAACCCGCAGCGGCCGGCCCGGTTGAACTGGCGGCAGCGCACGATATCGCCTCCTGCATCATGCAGGCTCCTGAAATCAAGGTCGCATGACCGGCATGACTCCCTGCACCCGAAACCGATCAGCTGCGCCTGGGCCTGCCGCAGCTGCCCGGAGAGATCAGCGCCGGGCATGGCGCTGGGCTGCTGCCGGCGATAGAGCGCCGACTCTATCATGCCCACGGCAGGGCCATCCAGAATCGATTCGGGGAAAATGCCGTCTGCGCCCTGCTGCATGGCAAGCTGGTACATGTCGGGATTGTATTTTTCAGTATAAATAAAAACCAGCACGTCAGGATACTGCCGCCGGACCATGGCAAGCATGCCCATGGCATCAATGCCGCTGGTGTACAGATTGCTGACAATAATATCAACAGCGGCAGGATCGGCATGCAGCAGATCAAGCGCCTGGCTGCAGGTTTCGGCGTGCCGCAGGGTGAAGCCGAAATGCCGCAGCGTGCTGATATGGCCTGCAGCGCGCTGCCGGTCCTCCTCCACAAAAAGCATCCTGTACCGGGAAAAATCAAAGGATGTTCTGGCAGCCGTCTGCACAGCGCCCGGCGCTGAAACGTCACCGTCAGGCTGTCCTGCAAGATGGTCGGCGATAATGGCCCTGAGGCTCTTCAGATCGATCGGCTTGGCGACAAAAGCGTTGCAGCCGATCTCAAGAGCCCGCTCCTTGTCCCGCTTCATACTCAAAGCCGAAAGGGCGATAATCGGCGTGGCAATTCCCAGGGCTCGAATCTGCCTGACGGTTTCAAAACCATCCATGCCGGGCATGAGCAGGTCCATAAAAATAAGCGAAAAATTCCGCGCCTTTACTTTTGCAAGAGCTTCTCTGCCGTTCTCCGCCTGCTCGCACTGGCATGCGGAGCCCGCGG
>CAYNVA010000292.1:0-4747 GCA_964400575.1 uncultured Thermodesulfobacteriota bacterium
CGGCCAACCTTTTGAACCGTCAGGGGCTTTTCAATAAAACCCTTCACCCCGAGCCCGACCAGCTCATCGATGCGGGCATCGTTGGCAACCCCGGACATGACAATGACGCTCACCTGCGGATTCATTTCTTTAAGGGCCAGGTAGGTGTCTTTGCATGATTTGCGGGGCATGATCAAGTCAAGCATCACGGCCCTGACGTCGCCGCTGTACATTTTGAACAATGCCAGCAGCTGTGGGCCGTCCTCGGCAGAGAGCACCCCGTAGCCGCAGGCATCCAGAATCACCTTCAGAACATTGCGCGTGATCAAATCATCATCGGCTATAAGCACCAGCCCCTCACCCCGCGGAACAGGCTCGGGAGAAGGCGTCGCTGCCAATGCCGCCTCGTGCATCGCCACAGGCAGATACACGTCAAACGTCGTGCCAGCCCCGGGCTCGGACTGCACGTCGATAAACCCTCCCTGCTGCTTGACAATATCGGCCACCATGGCAAGTCCAAGGCCCGTGCCCTGTTGAGCGTCTTTGGTGGTGAAAAACGGATCAAATATTTTATCAAGCATCTGGCTGTCCATACCCACTCCCGTATCGGCAACCGACAGGCTCCAGAAGTGGCGATGGCCTGCATCGGGATGGCGCTCTGCAAACTGCTCGTCGAGAGCCGCCTTCCCGATAGAAACGGTCAGCGTGCCCCCTGGAGACTGCCCCGCAGGCCTCATGATCGTCATGGCATGACTGGCGTTCACCAGCAGGTTCAGCACAACCTGCTCTATCTGCGTGGGATCGGCAGACACCATGGCCTGGTTTTCGTGCAGCACTGACCGAATGTCCACACAGCGGTCGAAGGTATTGCGGCACAGCTCGATTGCCTGGCGCACCGCCTTGTTCAGATCAAAAGAAACGACCAGGCATTCTTTTTTGCGCGACAGCGACAAAAGCTGTTTCACCAGATCAACGGCGCGTGAGCCTGCATTCTGCATAAGTTCGAGAAACAACTGGAGCTGGTCGTAGGGAATAGTTCTTGCGGTCTGCAGCTTGCTGCGCAGAACAGACAGGGTCCCTGTTATGCCGCACAGCACATTATTGAAATCATGGGCAAGCCCTCCGGCAAGCATCCCGACGATTTCCATCTTCTGAGCCTGCCGCAGCTGCTGCTCCTTGAGCTCAAGGGCAGTGACATCGTCCATGCGTATCACAATATCGCGGGATCCGCCGATGGTAAGAGGAAACAGCGATATATCAAAATAAACCGTGCCGCAGGTGCAGGCCTGCACGGTTTTGAAACGCTCGGCTGCATGCTCCGCCGCAACACGGTCAAGCTGCGGCCTGAACCCGGCAAACCACGGCAGCTTCTGCACAATATCGGCGCCGATTGCCTGCCCGGCGTCAATGCCCGTATAGCGCCCGGCAGCGGCATTCCACTGCGTGACCACACCCCGGCTGTTGGTTGTTATGAGAATGCTTGGCAGGGAATCAAAAACGCCCGCCAGATACCCGCGGGCATGCAGCGCCTCCTGCTCGGCGCGGCGGCGCTCGCGCCGCACTATGGCCTCGCGCATCTCACGCTCGATAGCCGGCGCCAGGCGGGCAAGCCTGTCTTTCATGACAAAATCGTGTGCGCCCGCTTTCATGGCGCGCACGGCCGTTTCCTCGCCGATGGTGCCAGAAACGATGATGAACGGCACATCAAGGCCCCGCTCCCGCACGATATCCAGGGCGGCAAACAGGCTGAACTGCGGCATGCTGTAATCCGATAGTATCACATCCCAGGGGCTCGCAAGGGCGCTGGAAAAATCCCCGGCCGTGTCCACGCGCAGGCTGTCCGGCGCATACCCCGCGCGGCGCAGCTCCCGCAGCAGAAGCTCGCAGTCATCCCCGGAATCATCGATAATAAGGACTCGCAGGTCAGGCATGGCGTCCTCAGCACAGGGTGTTGCGCGGGCGCTGATTAAGCACCATCCAGTACAGGCTCAGCTGCCGCACGGCCTCGGTGAACTGCTCGAAATCGACCGGCTTGCGGATATAGCTGTTCACGCCGTAGTGATAGCTGTCGATCATATCTTTTTCCTCATCAGATGAGGTCAGTACCACCACGGGCAGAAACCGTGTCCGCTCATCAGCCCTGATACGGCGCAGCACTTCAAGGCCGCCGAGCCTGGGCATTTTGAGATCCAGCAGCACCACCTCCGGCATGACGCACAGGTCGCGGCCCTCATGGGGCCCTGTGCCGAACAGATAGTCCAGGGCCTCGACGCCGTCGCGGGCCACGACAATCTCATTGAGTATGCGATTGCGCTTGAAGGCCCGCAGTGCCAGCTCCAGATCATCCTCATTGTCTTCCACAATCATTATGATGCGCTTGTCCATTGTCCCTCCTGTGCTAAGGTAAAATAGAAAGTGGCACCGTCTTCGGGAGCGCTGCGGGCCCAGATGCTGCCGCCGTGCCGGTGCACGATGCGCTGCACCGTGGCAAGGCCGATGCCGGTTCCCGGGAACTCTCGCTCGGCATGCAGGCGCTGAAATGCGCCGAACAGTTTATCTGCATAGGCCATGTCGAACCCTACGCCATTATCGCGCATGCAATACACCGCCGTGCCGCGGGGCTTTTCCGGCATATCACCGTCGCGCTCAGAGGCGAAGCCGAAAAAAATATCGGCGCGGTGCCGTGTGCCGGTATATTTCCATGCATTGTCCAGAAGATTTTCAAGAGCGATGCGCAGCAGATGCCCGTCGCCCATGGCCATAATATCCGGCTCTATGGTGCAGGAGACATCCCTGCCCGGCTCCTGCTCCCGGAGCCTGACCGCAATATCGGCGGCAACCGCGCTCAGGTTGATGTGCTCGCGCCGCATTTCATGGCGGGTCACGCGCGACAGCTTCAGCATATCCTCGATCAGGCTGTTCATGCGGCGGGCTGAGGCCTGGATGCGCTCAAGATAGCGCTGGCCTTCGGCAGGCAGCAGCTGGCTGAAATCCTCCGTCAGCGCGCTGGCAAAGCCGCTGATGCTCCGAAGCGGAGCACGCAGGTCATGGGACACCGAATAGGAGAAGCTCTCAAGCTCGCGGTTGGCAACGGCAAGCTGGTCGCGCTGTCGTATCAGCTCATGCTCCATGCGCCTGCGCGCCGTGATGTCGCGCATGATGCTCACCGACCCGATCAACCTGCCGTCCTGGCTGTAGAGCGTCGAAATATTATCCTCGACCTCCACCAGGCGGCCATCTCTGCGCTTGAGATAGAAAAAAAAATTGCTGAGCTTGCCGTCATGTAAAAATTTTTCTATAGAGGCATTAACATCTACAAAGTAGTCCTGACTGACCCGCACCTGTTCGCCGGCTGTTGTCTCATAGGTTCCTTCGTCAAAAAAAGCGAAGGCTGTGGGTGTCAGGCCGAGCACCTCATCGAGCTCATGGCCTATGATTTCCTGGCCGGACCGGTTTATGCTTAAAATAAGGCCTGCAGAGTCGCTTATGATGATGCCATCAAGAGAATTTTCGATGATGTTTTCAAAAAGGTCCTGTGACGACCGCGCCAACCTTTCGCTGAGCTTGCGTTGCGTAATGTCGCGGAAAATAACGACAGAGCCCTCAGTCTCTCCCTGCCCGGTAAAAAAAATAGCGGCATTTGCCTCGACGGGTGCGGGCTGCCCGCTGCCGTTGAGCAAAAAAAACTCCCAGTTGGAAACGCAGCCGCGCTCGGCAAGCTCCAGCGTCTTGTCAAGCATATGGCTATACATCTGATCGTCAACAATCAGCTCGTCGCCGAGCACGGTCTCATATCGCTTTTCAGCAACAGGCATGAAGTCAAAAATGCTTCTCCCGATCACGTCTTCAACAGTGCGGCCGACAAACTTCAGAAAAGCCCGGTTTGCTATATCTATATTTGACAGGAGTTTGCCGGTTATGACGATGGCATCCACTGATTCCTGAATGATGGTCTCAAGCCGCTGTTCCGTGGACCGGATCAGTTCCATATCGCGGGTGCGCTGGGCAATCTCCTGCTGCAGCAGCTTATTGACACCCTCCCGCTGCATGTAGAGGTCGCGCATCCAGCCGACAAGCAACCCTTCAATGATAAAAGCGATATGGCCGACAATGCCGACACTGCTGAGCATGCCGGTGCGCCAATCAAGGCCGATGACCGTCAGCATGAGCATACTCACAGGAAAGGAAAAAATCCCGGCAGCAAGCCCTGCCCGCCATCCCCAGCAGATGGCGGCGGCCAGTACGGGCAGAAGGCCGATTATGGCGCCATGGCCTGCCCTTCTGCCGATTAGCACAAACAGAAGAACATAGGCCAGCAGCGAAAAGATAAAAAAGGCTGTGCGTTTTTTGAGAAACGATGTAAAAAGGCCTGACATCCTGCTTGCACCCCAACCTAGATTTTTATCCTGGAGAGGCCTCTGTTTATTGTACCTATATGCATATCAAATATATCGCATATTTTTATTCGATTTCCAAATTATTTTCGATTTCAATAAGGCTGCCGCATGCATCAATGGCAAACACCGACATGCCCCCCCACAAACAAACGGGGCATCACAGCAAGAAGGATTGCCTGATGCTGGCCCATGGTTTGAGCATACCCCGATGGGGGGCTAGAGCATTTATCAAAATAGTATAGCCATATGCGCACAGGTGAGCTTTTGGTGAGAGTAGCCCGTGCGGTTCGAGCGATTGGCATGACATCATTGCCAGTTTCTCTTGCGAGAATATAGCACGGGCAAACGAAACAAAGGCTCACCATAAGGGC
>CAYNVA010000293.1:0-2660 GCA_964400575.1 uncultured Thermodesulfobacteriota bacterium
TCGGGCCCCAGTGGGTGCCTTCCACCGGGAGCCTGATGCCCTGAAAGTATCCCGGGTTATAAATAAATTCAAACAGCAGGTTGCCCGGAAGCTGTGACTGGTAGAACCCCCTGAACATCCACATGCCGAGTTTCATTTCAGCCCAGGAAATAACCCCGGGAGTGCCATAGCGCATGTCAAGAGGGTTGATAACATCAACCGTGCGCTTGATATCGGTTTCACCCCAGACCACGATCTGCTTGCCGGCCTTGATATTGAACGGCCCGCGGATGTAATCCGCATACGCCTCGGCAATGATGTCCTCATCCTTGGGTTTCTGATACCAGTTTCTCTGGCTGGACGGGACCGCGCTTCTCTCCTGATAGTCCGTGGTCGGCGCCATATCATAGTAATATTTAAAGGCGCCAAAGAGGTTGAAGGTCTGACACTGATCTTCCTTGACCCTGTAGAGCACGTTCACCAGTGCGGAGGTAAGACTTTCATCTAAGGGGGTGTTGTGAAACTGCCCCTCGGCCCGTGGAATATGGGTGCGGATATAGGTGTAGTTCTTTACGAATCCGTCGAGCCGCAGATCGCCATTCATGAGGCTAATAAGTGCCAGAGCCTGCGGAGCGCTCCCCAAACAATACATGAACGCTGCAAGTGCTACAATAAATGTGAGTAAGGGAAATCTTTTTTTCATTGTCCCCTCCCGGGATATATGGTTATTTTTTATTTTCCCCTTAGCTGCGGTCCCTTCTCTGCGCATTCAGGGGGACTGCATTTATCAGAAGATATCAGTGCATCACCTCCTTACATGCCAAGTTCTTTTCTAAATCCCTCTATATCTTATCTGGTTATTTTTTCATGACTGTCGAGACAGCGCCTTGCACAAGCTGTGCGATTTTGCCAGCCAGGCAAAAGAATTTTTGAACCTGATGGGCATAATATCATTCACATAAGGGATGTCAAATCGTTTGTGCATTATTTTTATGCATTTCTTTCGCAACCCTTTTCCCTCTGTCGTACGGGTAGGTACACCGGTTGAGCGCTGCCTGCAGGGTTTTCTTCAGTTCTGCGGCTGTTGCGCCGGCGGACATCTTTGCGTTTATTTTTACCCCGATGGAGTAAAGCATCATTTTCAGCTCGAACACATCGGCCTGCCAGTGAAACGTTGCATTGTTAAAGGGGGACGATCAATACCGGGGCAGCGCTAAGTTTCAATTTCTCTGACGGTATTAAATCCCCCCCACACGGCATCCATAATCGTGCCGGGTGCTTTGCAGTCACCAATGCTGATAACATTTGGTTTGTTGACAAACAACTTGCTGAGTTCGTTGTGCGGAAACAGACGACCTGAAAAAACCAGGCTGTCCATGGGAATCTTCTTCTCAGTTCCCTGTTGATCAGCCACAACGCCGTCACCGTCCAGCCGTAAAGGAATCGTGCCGCGCAGCACCGTGATATTTTTTTCTTCGCGCAGCATCTTCAAAAGCATTTCGCGGTTATGGATGTCGATAATATCCGTGTCCAGTTCAGCTGAATCCTGTCGCGCGCACAGCGTAACCTTTTTGCCCTGGCTTGCCAGATACAGCGCGGTTTCGCACCCAATAACCCCTGCGCCCATGATAAGGATTCTTTCTCCCCGGGGCTCCATGCCATTCAGCAGCTGAATCGTTGTCAGCACATTGTTACCGTAAAGCGGGGACGGCTCCATATCCGCACCGGCAGCAAGGATGACATAATCGGCAGCGAAGCTTTGAATATCCCCGCCATTGGCCCGTTTGTTAAGCACAACATCAATTGGCAGCCGCCCGGCAAGTCCCGTGAGGAATGTTATATAGTCTGCTATATCCCGCTTGAAATCAGGCTTTGCAGCAGGCCAGAGATTTCCTCCCAGCCGGGCAGAGGCTTCCCACAGGGTAACAGCAAAGCCCCGCTGCACACCCACCCGTGCTGCTTCAATGCCGGCCGGCCCGCCCCCGACCACCAGGAGAGATTTTTTCTGTTTCAGCGGAACCAGCACCCGATCGGTTTCGTGCCCGCAGACAGGATTCAGCGAGCAGCTGGTCGGCTCTCCGGCGATCATCTGCCACAGGCAGCCCTCATGGCAGCCGATACACGGCCTGATCTCAGAGGTCCTGTTGCTTTGCACTTTATTGACCCATTCCGGCTCTGATAGAAGCCCTCTGCCGATGGCGATAAAATCGGCCTTTCCCTCAGCCAGAACCTTCTCCGCCACATCCGGGTACTGCAGACGGCCTACGGTAATAACCGGCAGGCTGCTGACCTTTTTAACTTTCGCGGCCAAATCCACCATGCAGGCCGGCGGCTGGTACTGCGGCGGATGCGGCCACCAGCCGGTCTCGTAGCAGCCGGCGTCAACGTGCAGCGCGGCAACGCCCATTTTCTCCAGCTCTCCGGCGATCCACAGCCCCTCTTCCTCAACTCGACCGCCTGCAAGATGGTGCTTGATGCCAAAGCGATAAATAATCGGGAAATCAGCGCCTGCGTCGCGCTTGATTGCTTCAATCGCTTCCCGTGCAAAGGTGAGCCGCTTCTCAGGAGAGCCGCCGTAGCGGTCATCACGCCGGTTCCAGAGGCCGGTCATAAACTGGTCCATAAAATAGCCCTCGTGGCCGTGCAGCTCAACACAGTCAGCCCCTGCCTCGCGGCAGCGC
>CAYNVA010000294.1:0-1729 GCA_964400575.1 uncultured Thermodesulfobacteriota bacterium
GCGCACAATCTGCTGTTTCTCATCCGGTATCACCTGCTGTACAAAAACCGGCAGGCAGCAGATATGGTCGCTGCGACACTCAAGGCCATGCAGCGCGGCGGCATCTGGGACCATATCGGCGGCGGCTTTTGCCGGTACTCCACCGACGAGCGGTGGCTTGTGCCGCATTTCGAAAAAATGATGTACGATAATGCCATGCTCGCCATAGCCTTCTGCGAGGCCGGGGCCGCCATTGATGCAGGCTTTTTTGCAACGGCCCGCCGGATTCTGGACTACTGCTTCAGGGAAATGACGGATGCCGGCGGCGGCTTTTACACGGCCCAGGATGCCGACAGCGAAGGCGAGGAGGGCAGGTATTATGTGTTTACCCCGTCTGAAGTCAGGAAGGTTTTAGGCACTGAGGACGGCCGGCGCTTCTGCAAAATTTTTGACATTACCCCGCAGGGAAATTTCGAAAGCAAAAGCATCCCGAACCTGCTGTACAGCAACCCGTCTGCAGAAGATGCGGCTTTTGCGGAAAAATGCTTTCCCGTTTTGCGGCAGTACCGCGAAAAACGCGTGCCGCCGCTCAAGGACGACAAGATGCTCGCCGCAGTCAATGGCCTTATGCTTGCCGCCCTGTCGACCGCAGGCCGCCTGACGGGCAATGCCGACTTTATCGCAGCAGCTGAAAAAACAGGGCGCTTCATACTGGACAGGATGTTTGCCGGCACGCGGCTTCACGCAAGCCTTCGTGACGGCTCGCTGCGGCATCCGGCCACGTCGGATGATTATGCCTATGTTCTGTGGGGGCTTTTCGAGCTGTATCAGGCAACCCTGCAGCCGCGCTGGCTTGCTGCGGCCACAGGCATTGCCGAAAGCATGCTTGCGCTGTTTCAAGATGAGCAGGGCGGCTGCCTGTATCTTTCGGGCCTTGATGTGTCGGATCTGCCGGTGCGGGGCAAAAATACGCATGACGGCGCGCTGCCCTCGGGCAATGCCGTGGCGGCACAGGTGCTGGCGCGGCTTGCGGGCATCACGTGCAATGATGTTTTCAGCAGCGCGGCTGCGAGCATTCTGCAATCACAGGCTAGCGGCATAAACGCCTACCCCGCAGCCTATACGGGACTTCTGTGCGCTGAGCTGTACAATCGGCACGGCGGCACGAACATTGTGCTGGCCAGCGGCAGTGGCCTCGATGAACTGCTGCGGGCTGCTCAAGGGTTCAATCCCTTTGCGACCCTGACACTGTGCGGAAGCAGCCACGATGACATGACAGTGCTTGCACCTCTCACGAAAAACCGCATATCTCTTGACGGCAAAGCTGCAGCCTATATCTGCACCCCCGGCAGCTGCCTGCCACCGGTTACGGATTCTGCTGTACTGGCGCGGCATATCGCGCTGCCCTGACGGGCCGCAGCGAAGCTCAAAACCATCTTTGATCTACAGGTATTCCCGCCCTGGCCGTAGCGGCAGCATTCAGACTTTCTCCAACAAAGACAGGATCGCCGTTTTGATCGTACACAGTATAGTCGTATTGTGAAGGATGCTGACCCGTGACCGCCTGCCGGCACTCGGGGCAGGCGGCCGTCAGGATAATCATTCCGGCGATCACAAGACCCCAAAAAATAAAAAGATACTGTCTCATACGGCCTCCATATAAGGTTATTGTATGCTTACCTTATAACCGCCGGTTTTGTCATATAAGGACAAAGCAAAAAAAAATTATTTTTTTATGTTGCGAGGCTGC
>CAYNVA010000295.1:0-8828 GCA_964400575.1 uncultured Thermodesulfobacteriota bacterium
CCAGACCGGTACGGGCCATATTTGCCTTGACCTGAATGAGGCTGCCGGGAAAAATGTGGCGCAAACGTCGCTTTCCTGCCCCGAGTTTGAACTGTGGACTGACGTGCTTGCAAAAAGCACTGTTGTTGCTGCTGGCTGCACTGAGGCGCGGCCTCTGGTGCTGGACAGCTCGGGAAGGCTCTATCTCTACCGCTACTGGCAGTATGAAAAAAATTTTGCTGCATTTTTTATGAAGCAGGCTGCAGCACCTGTTGCCTGCGACGAAAAAGTATTGCGTGCTCTGCTCGCAGAACTTTTTCCGACCGAGGCCGGCGCAGGGCTAAACCGGCAGAAGCTTGCGGCCTTCACAGCCGCCACCAGGCGTTTTGCCGTTATCTGCGGCGGGCCCGGCACAGGCAAGACAACGACGGTGGCAAAAATTCTGGCGCTTCTCCTCGGCCTTGCACCCGCGCCGCTGCGCATAGCCCTAGCTGCCCCAACGGGCAAGGCTGCCGACCGCGTGCAGCAGGCAATAGGCGCAGCCATTCAGGGGCTGGCCTGCGACGCAGCGGTGAAAGACGCATTGCCGCGGGAGGCCTCAACCCTGCACCGGCTGCTCGGGCTGTCTCCCGATGAAGCACGGGCCCGCTTTGATGAAAAAAATCCCCTGCCCTATGATGTGGTGGTTGTGGATGAAGCCTCTATGGTCGATCTGCCGCTTATGGCAAAGCTTGTCCGGGCACTTGCTCCGCATGCGCGGCTGCTGCTCTTGGGGGATAAGGACCAGCTTGCCTCGGTTGAGTCAGGCGCGGTGCTCGGAGATGTATGCGCCGATGGCCGTGTTGAATGTTTTTCCCGCAGCCATCTTGACCGCTATGAAAGCCTGACCGGTGAGAGCTGTGAGGGCGTGACGGAACTTGAAAAAGCCCCAGCCATTGCCGACTGCATTGTAGAGCTCACGCGCAATTACCGCTTTGGAGAGGAGAGCGGCATCGGCGCACTTGCCGCAGCAGTTAACCGCTCGGACAGCGCCGCAGCCCTTGACATACTCGCCTCTGGTGACCGCAGCGATCTCTCATGGGAAGCGGCCCGCGGCCCGCAGGGCCATGCACCTGCTCTTGGAAAAATGGTTCTGGACCATTATGCAGGTATTTCGCGGTGTGCAGATGCGCGCAGCGCGCTTGAGATATTCAGCCGCTTTCGCATCCTCTGCGCTGTGCGCGAGGGGCAGCGGGGCGTGGCGGGAATAAATGACGCGGTTGAGGCAGTGCTTGAGCATCAGCACCGCATCAGGCGCACCGGCCGCTGGTATCACGGCAGGCCTGTTATGGTCACCCGCAATGACTACGTCATAAGAATATTCAATGGCGACAACGGCATTGTTTTTCAAACCCCCGACGGAATTATAAAAGCCTGCTTTGCCGGGCCCGATGCCGCGCTGCGCTGTTTTGTTCCCAGCCGCCTGCCCGAGCATGAAACAGCCTATGCTCTCACCGTTCACAAAAGCCAGGGATCGGAGTTTGACGAGGTGCTCATCGTGCTGCCCGACCTGCTCTCTCCCGTACTCACGCGCGAGCTTATCTATACGGCCATAACTAGGGCCCGCAGCAAAGTGACACTCTGGGCCGACAGCGAAATTTTTGCGGCAGCCATAGAGCGCTGCATCACGCGCACCTCCGGGCTGCGGGATAAGTTGAAGGAGCAGAACGTGGCGGAACCACTGAGACACAGAGTGTAATGCGTTTTGTTTTCCGCTTGAGATGGCAAAAAACACTGCCCTTTCGGGAAACGTGGAGATGTTCTTCGTTCTTTCTGTTCCCTCAACAGAAAGAACAAAACGACTTCTTTTCTCAGCGTTCTCTGCGACTCGAGCGAAGCGGGTGGTGAAAAAGCGGACGCGTTGGAAACAAATTAAAATACGGGGTTTCTATGACACACAGAATTGCGGTTTTGGCAGGCGACGGGATCGGGCCGGAAATCATGGCCGAGGCGCTGAAAGTGCTTGCCGTTGTCGAAAAAAAGTACTCTTTGAGCTTCACGTACACGGCGGCCGATGTCGGCGGCATTGCTATCGATAAGTACGGCACAGCTTTACCGGACAGCACCAGGAAAATTTGCGAGCAGGCGGGGGCGCATAAACAATAAATTTAATAAACGGGGGGTGAAAAATTGAAACAACCACCGATATATTATTTGCCTGAACTTACAGACCCGCCTCTTTAAGCATAGCCCCAAGGACTTTCGAGGCGTCGAAATAGTCATTTGCTATTTCATAGGCTGCCTGAGCATGGCGGTTCCAATCGGCACGGATGCTCTCAATACCGGCAAGCGCCTCGTCAATCGTTGTAAAGGCCAGTAGACCCTCTCCGGTGGGAATGAAGTCGCTGAATCCCGTATCCTGCACCACCACGGGGCGGCCGGCTGCCAGGTAGCAGGCGCTGCGGCAGGAAAACCACCCGCTGCGGGTGGCAACATAGGCATTCTTGGCCATGCTGAACTCGGCCATGCTCTGCTGAATATAGTCGCGGTATATCCACGGTGTGCTGGACATATCGTAGCCGTCAACCAGCTTCCAGCCGTATGCAGCAAGCTTTTCCTTGGGCGCCCTGCCGCCGCCAAGCGCAAGCTCCAGAGCGGCCCTGG
Source organism: uncultured Thermodesulfobacteriota bacterium (assembly GCA_964400575.1). Lineage (GTDB taxonomy): Bacteria > Desulfobacterota > WTBG01 > CAIYCZ01 > CAIRTM01 > CAIWCT01. The sequence continues at coordinate 2,623 of CAYNVA010000295.1, forward strand.
TGCGCTTGGGCAGGTTGATAAATTTTTCAAACTCCATATTCTTGCCGCCATATTCCACACCGTTGACCACCGGGCCTTTCTCAACCGGCTGCCATGAAAGCACCGTGGTGAAAAGCTCGCGTGTAAAGGGCTCAGCCGTTTTCCAGCAGTCGATCACGATGGGCTGGCGGGTCGGGCGCCAGGTAAAAAGCTCCCGGGGCACTTTGCAGAAATCCCTGCCCACATGCTCGCCAAATGAAAAATGCGCATCATAGCATTTCATTTTCTCAACCGACTCGCGCTGCTTCTCATCAGCCCGGCCGGCCACATAGAGCGGTATGCTTGTCTGGGTATAGAGGGGGTCTGAATCAAGCAGTATCTTCAGCGGAATTTTTGCGTACTCCTGCCGCAGCTGACAGGTGGCGGAGATATTGATGAAGACGTCAGCGCGCCGAACCACGGCCTGCAGCTGCTCGCGCGACAGGCCCCAGTGATTGTCATGTGTGTCGCGAAAGCAGAACCGCTTTTCAAGCCCGGGCTCAAGTGCTTTGAGGCAGTCGACAAGATAGGCTGCATTTGCCGCTGCATCATCGGTGAAGGTTGCCTGCAGCGGGTCGAAGGTCCAGTTGCCCGAATCCTCAAGATAATAGGCGTCATGTCCCATGCGGACAAAACCCAGCAGATACTGCAGATAGTCCCACGCAACGCCGCCGATGGGAAATGTTGCCGCCATGCCGGTAACAATGATGGTGCGTTTTTTCACGAGCGCTGCCCTGCTATGATGTGCAGCTCCGGGCGCTCCGGCTGTTTGCTGTACTGGATAGCATGGAGCCGGGCAAATTCGCCGCCTTTTGCAAGAAGCTCATCAAATGTGCCGGCTTCGATGATCTTTCTTTCCTTGATGACCAGAATCAGATCAGCCCGCCTCATCATGGAAAGCCGGTGCGCGATCACGAATGTGGTGCGGTGCCTGATAAGGCGCTCCATCCCTTCCATGATCAGCCCCTCTGTCTCGGCGTCGAGTGCCGAGGTCGGCTCGTCGAGAATAATCACCGGCGCGTCCTTCAGAAAGGCCCGGGCAATGGAGATGCGCTGGCGCTGGCCGCCCGAGAGGTTTCCGCCCTTTTCAGCAAGCACCGTGTCATAGCCCTGGGCAATTGCCATGATGAAGTCATGAGCATTGGCAAGCTTGGCCGCATGCACCACCTCATCAAAGGTTGCATTTTTTCTGCCATAGGCGATGTTTTCGCGGATGCTCATGGGGAAAAGCTGCGTATCCTGCAGCACAACGGCTATCTGCTCCCGGAGGCTTTTGAGTGACACGGCTTTCAGGTCCTGGCCGTCAATGGTGATGGTGCCGTGCTGCGGATCAAAAAACCTCAGCAGCAGGCTCACCAGCGATGTTTTCCCTGCTCCGGTCTGACCGACCACGGCAACCATCGACCCGCCGGGGCAGGTAAAATTGACTCCCTCAAGAACCGGGCGCTCCGGGTTGTAGCCGAAATAAACATTTTTATACGTTACTTCACCTTTTGAGATATGCACCGGTTTGGCATGCGGCAGCTCTTTCACCGATTGATCAGTGTCCAGAATATCCATGACGCGCTGGGCGCGTGCCAGCGAAGCCCGCACGTTTGCAACTGTATCGGATAGCGAATTGACAGGCGAATACAGTGACGCAAGATAGGCGATAAAGACCAGCAGCTCTCCGGTAGTCAATGCTCCTTCAAGCACATGGCGCACGCCCACATACAGCACAAGGGCCGTTCCTGCTGCGGTCAGCGAGTTCACGAGCCATCCATAGACTGTCTGAAGGGAATACAGCGACAGCTTCCGGTCAAATGAGGTCTGGCTTTCAGTGACGAACCGGGTGCGTTCTTTATCCTCGCGGGCAAAAGCCTGCACGAGCGAAATAGATGAAAAAATCTGCTCGACTGTTGAGTACAGCTGGCTCTCTATGGTGCATGACTCGGTCGAGAGATTGCCGATGCGCTTGCTTACCCTGGAAATGACCAGAAAGAGCAGCGGCGCAACACCTACGGCATACAGGGTCAGCTCGGGATCAATCTGCAGCAGGACGATAAGCATGCCGATCAGAAGCGCCGAGCTTGTGAGCGATGTAAAAATGCCGTTCATGAGAAGCGTCTGCACGGCATAGGTGTCGCCCATGAGCCGGTAGATGAGATCCCCCGTGGGCCGCTGCTGGTGAAACAGCAGCGACTGGCGCTGAAGATGATCAAACAACTCGCAGCGGAAGTCCTGTACCATGTTCTGGCCGATGCGGATGGTAAGGTAGTTGTTTAACAGCTGCACAAGTCCCGTCATGATATGCGTGAAAAGCAGCAGCCCCAGCACGATAGCAAGCTGCATGCCCGCAGCTATTGCCCCGAACGGGATTGTGTGCCCATAGATAATCAGCGGCTGCTTGCCGATGATCTGGTCAACAGCCATTTTAAGCGGCCAGGGCTTTAACAGTTCAAAGGCGCTTACTAGCCCAACCAGACATAAGGAAAATAAAAATGTCCCTCGGTACGGCTTTAAATAGGTGAGCAGACGCAGAAAAACTTTCATGAACGCTACACCGTCCCTTCGAGCTCTGGCTGCACCTGGGCGGCAACTCCTGCATCGGCTGGATCCGTCAGGAACTCGGCTGCTGCATGATTTTCCATAAAACGTTGCGCGATGATTGATACAATGGCTGCAGCGCGGAAATGATCAAATCCGACAAGACCGATGAATACCGCAAGCGTGCACAGCAGCGCAATGGCAACCATGTGTGCGCCGACCAGTAGCGAGCAGACCGTCAGCGCAGTTGCGGCGACATAAAAAATCGTGCCCGCTTTCGACGGGAGCACTGATCCTGCAAGGCGCACAAAGCGCTTTTTCCCGCCGTGGTGCTCCACGGTGATTCGCACCTGCACCAGACTCCAGAATCCTGTTTTCACCTGCATATCCCATGGCGGTGCGCTGGTATTTGACGTGTAGCCGGAATCGATTTTCGGCTTGATATTCAAGAGGTTCATCATCTCCATGAGCTTGCCCAGTACATCCTCACGCTCAAGGCCGTCATGATTCCAGAAAAAGTGCTGCAGTGAAAAACCGTTTTTTATCAGTTGCCATGTGTCGCTGCAAACAGTGCCCAAGCCGCAGCTCCGCAGCCAATTGCGGGTGGTGAGCTTCTGGCCCTGGCGAACCTTTTTGGAAGTTGCCGCCAGTTCCAGCAGCGTTCGGTAGCGCGTCAAGCCGCGCAACAAGGGCTGCAGGAATGTCAGCAGAGTGATAAGCGCCCGTGAGCGCCAGTCGTCATACTGTTCGGGCAGGGTTGCATGCGCAGCGCAGTTGATGCACCAGGCAAGCGTTGCGGCAAGCATGCCCGCGCCTGCAAGCCCCAGCAGGGGCATGGCCAGGCCAAGAAGCGCAAACAGTGCGCCCGTCATAATCCATTCAAAGGACAGGGGCAGATAGTTTGCAACACTGGCGCGCGCGCCGTAGAGTGTCTGGAAAAGTCCGTAGCCGAAGGTGCCGTGATACACAACAGGACGCGCACCGAGTATATAGCTGGAAATGTCGCCGTAGATGCGGCCTGACCAGCGGGAGTTCCCGAGCACATTGAAGCGCTCGGGGTGCTTCGGGGCCAGCAGGGCCTCGGCCCGGCCATAGCCCATCTGTTGTTTGAGATATGCCTTCACCGTGTTCCTGCGGTGATGCCACACAAACATGGGGGCGCAAAAACCGATTTTGCCGCCCGTTTTTTCAATACGCCAGCAGAAGTCCACATCATCGCCTGCGGCCCGGTAGGTGGCGTCAAAGCCGCCTATGGCGAGCATGGCATCTCTGCGGAAAGCCATATTGCAGCCGGGTATATGCTCGGCTATCTCATCGGTCACCAGCACATGGGTCGGAGCGCCGGGGGAAACCGACACGCAGGCAGCCACACGGTTGTCCTCGGCAGGTGCCAAATTGGGGCCGCCCACAGCGGCAAACCTGCCATCCCTGAAGGCAAGCGCCATATAATGCAGCCAGTGCGGATCCACACAGCAGTCCGAATCGGTATAGGCAATAATGTTTCCCTTTGCCGCAGACATGCCCGTATTGCGCGCAACCGAAAGCCCCAGGTTGGGCTGATGGATTACGCGGAAGATATGGGGATACTGGCGGGCATAGCGGTCCGATATTTCGCCCGTTGCATCTTTTGATCCGTCGTTGACCACGATGACTTCAAAGTTCGGGTAGCGCACCTGCAGGAAAGATGCGAGGCAGCCCTCCATGGTGAGTTGAGCATTGTAGGCGCAGACCAGAACTGTGATCATTGGCTGGTGGAATGCAAGGTCGGGAATGTTTTGCTTGTACGCCCTGGTGACCACATCTAAGGCTGATTTAGGGTTGCGCTGTGCATCGACAATGCCGAAGGCCCAGTCATCGATCAGGTGCCCGCCCGTGTACCACTCGTCGGTCCAGGCAAAAACAAATGAGCCGCTCACGCCGAGTTCATAGGCGGCGCGAATCTGCCACTCGAGAGTCTGGGCCTGTTTGTCCTGTCCGTTTCGCATGCTGTCAAGGCCAAATTCGCTCAGCACAAGCGGCAGCGTGCCAGCCACATTGTGCAGCCGCTTGACATAGCTGCGGAACGACTGCTCTTCCTGCAGGTAGACATTGATCGAATAAAAATCCAGAAAATCCAGCTGCAGGTACTCGGTGGACGGATAATTTGCATAGGTGGCAAGGGCTGAAGAGTCTTCCTCATGCACGATATCAACAAGGGCTTTCAAAAACTGCTCTGTCTTTTTTGCGCCGTGCCAGCGCACGATGTGGCTCGGAATTTCATTGCCCACCAGATAGGCAAGCACTGCGGGATGCCCGGTGCAGGCGCGCACAGCCATGCGCATGGTCTGCTTGATATTCTCCTTGACCTCCCACTGGTCAAGAAAGCATATGTGCTGCGGCCAGGGGATGCCGATAAGCACGTAGACGCCGTGGCGCGCGGCCAGATCCAGAAACCAGCGGGGCGGTACATAGTAGATACGCACCGTGTTGATGCCGGCAGCCGCCATCATCTGGAAATCATAGGCCACCTGCGATGGTTCGGGCAGGGGTTCATCGGCCATATTTGGCGGAAAAGGGCCGTAGGTAACGCCCTTTATAAAAAATTTTTGCTCCCCGAGAAACAGGAATCTGCCGTGGACATATGGCCGTTCGGTTATCTTACTGGCCGCACTTGTTATGACTTCTTCCATTTTAAACATATGCTTTCCAAGCGCCCTTCCTTTGCTTTTTCGTGTTGCAATGACTACTATGTGCAATTGCTTCGTCGGTTCCGATACAGAATCATTAACTGTAATACAAAAGACATGCCATTACACTATGCGCTAGCTCTAATATCTCGAAAAAACTTTCCTTTTTTTTCTTTTTGCAAATAACCCCTAACGGGTTTCTGCTTGGCTGTTGGTTTTCTCCTGCAGGATGCTGGGTTCCGTCACTGAACCCCTGGTGTGCTTTTTGGGGCAGGCTACTACATGTGGAAGAACGTCGTGCCGGTTTTAATAAAAAAAAAGAATGCCAGGAAAATTTTTTACTTAAAAAATTGATATTTCATGCTTTTTTAAATATTGTATGACCGCTTCTAAAAACGAGGGCCTGGTATTTTTAAAAGCAAATATTGATTGTGTAAATAGATAAAATAGTCTTTTTTTGAAGACGCAGTGATGGTATTTATATACACGGAATAGGCTTATTAGCCGACAGGATTAAACCAGCGCAATCTGAAACAGCCGCTAATAAAAAATATTAGCGGCTGTTTTTCTATTCACACACAGTTGTGCGGCCAGACACTAGTGGATCATGACTTTTGAAATTATCAATTAGTTACCATCCTGTTGACGGAAAAAGAAGTGGTCCATGCTGTTGAAATAAGAGTTCCTTCTCCCCTTGAGGGGAGAAGGTCAGGATGAGGGGTGTTGAAAACACTAAAAAAGAAGGCCCCCTCACCTCTGATCCTCTCCCCCGTGCCGGGGTCGAGGAGGATTTTGCATAGTTCAACAGTATTGAGGGCCGTGGTGAGAGGTGCAAAAATGAATTGTCATGGCCTACTAGTATCTGCCGGGATGCGCTTGCAGACATGCCGCCCCCAGCCAGAGATGGGGGGGGGCAGGCTTCACCGCCTACGGCATCGCGTCGAACAGCACTTTGTCCCCAACCGCAATGCCCTGCTCCCTGCAGAACAGTCCGTT
>CAYNVA010000296.1:0-4768 GCA_964400575.1 uncultured Thermodesulfobacteriota bacterium
GGCGCGGGCCTCAATGGTGGTGCGTGCAATATGGTGCAGTGATTTTTTTTCCTGATCGGTCAGGCCGAGATCGACACCGACTTGAGCATGACGCGTCATTTTGTCCTCTCGTTAAATTTCGATGCAGGGTGTTCCGGGAGGTCAATTTGTTGCTGTATCGAATACATTGGGCGCAAAGGCAACTTCTGTACGGTTGAGGATATAGTCGTAGGGGTTGACATCCTTGCCGTTGGTGGTGACTGTATAATGAAGATGATAGCCGGTTGATAAGCCCGTAGAACCCATATAGCCGACAATCTGCCCCCGGGTCACTTTTTGCCCTTCTTTTACCGTCATAGTGAGCAGATGGCCATAGGCGGTTCTGAATCGTCCTTCGTGACGAACAGTTATGATATTGCCGAGATATCTGTCAAAGACGGTACTTTCCACCGTACCGTCGGCGGTAACGATGATAGGAGAACCCCTTTTTGCGGAAATATCAAGCCCGTTGTGGAATTCGCGCATACCGGTAAAAGGGCTTCTGCGCCAGCCGAAGTTTGATGTGATCCAGAGGTCGGAATTTTTTACGGGCATTACACTGGGCAAAAAATTGAGCTTTTTATTTTTTTTAGCAATAGAGCCAATCAAATCGTGCAGATCATCGCGCAGGTCACTGACACGCACAGGCAGGGGTTTTTCGGGCGCAACCGCTGCAATCTCCATGTGTGCATTGAAAGCTTCGGGCGCTATATTTCGCGACGACTGGGATCCGCCCTGGCCCATACGCACAGAGGCATCAGCAGCGCTGCCACTGTCTTCAAAACCGACAAAACTGCGGATGATGCGCTCTTCCCGGCACATATTGTTAACGCGTTTTTCAATGGAGCGCAGATGTGCAAGCGATGTTTCAAGCAATCGGGCTTTTTGATTTAAAATGATGTTTTTGGTGATCGTTTCGCTGCCATTGAAGCCGAATATGGCAAGCAGGCCAACGGCAATCACCATATAATAAAAAATGCGGATGGGAATTTCAAGCGTGGTGGTTTTACTGACCGTTCTGCCCGACGATTTCCAGTCAGGCTGTATGATTATGGTCAGGTGATCCTTCTTTTTCATGCTTTCACACAAAACTTTTTTTGTTTTACTGTGTTTAATAGCAGCAATCTGATTGAAAAGCAATTTGTTTTATTGCAGCGGTCGGGCCTGAACCCTTATCGTTAGTTGTTGATCGTTGGTTGTTGATTGTTAACGAAAAAACAAGAAAAATCAACAACTAACGATAAACAATCCTGGGCCCTGAATCCTGATCGTTATTCGTTGCTTGTTAACGAACAACGATGAACGAACAACGATAAACTATAAACAATCTTAAACCCTGGCTACCTCGTCCAATCAATCCCTTTCATCTACAATAGCTGGACCATCAGCGAAGGCTGAATGCGCTACGATCTTCACGCCCATGCGTACCCGTGTGTGTGCCTGCAGAATTGTTTCAAGCTTCTCGAGAAATTTCTTTTGTGTCTTCATTTCATCAAAAAAGAGGTTTTCCCGGACTTCGAGAATCACGTCGGCTTTTTCGTAGGAGCCCTCGCGGTAGAGATGCAGCCGAATGTTTGTATCAATTCCTTCGGCAGCAAGAATAGCGCGGATGCGCCCCGGCGAGACGCTCGTGCCTTTTATTTTAACGGTATCATCTGTGCGGCCGTACACGTCTTCAAGGCGCACATGCGTCCGGCCGCAGGGGCACAAGCCGTCTTTAATCATGGCGATATCGCCGGTGCGGTAGCGAATGAGGGGAAATGCCTCGCGCATGAGCGTTGTAATGACCAGTTCGCCTTTCTGTCCGGGCCCGAGCGCGGCGCCGGTCGACGGGTGGATTATTTCGGGAATAAAAAAGTCCTCGTATACATGCAGGCCGTCGTGAGCCGTGCATTCCCCCGCGATACCGGGCCCTATGACAACACTTGACCCGTAGCTGTTGAACACCTCAACGCCAAGCCCCAGCGATACGCGTGCGCGAACGGCCGGGCTCAGTTTTTCAGCGCCCAGTATTGCCCGGCGAAGGCGCAGGGATTTCGTGTTGATGCCGAGCTGCTGAAGTTTATCCATCAGTATGAGGGCATAGCCGGGCGTGCAGGCAATGACCGAGGTCAGGTAATGCTGGATGATAACGGCCTGCTCTGCGGTATTGCCGATATCGGCCGGGATGACCGATGAGCCGATAAGCTCTGCGGCCGCATGAAAGCCGAAGCCGCCGGTCATGAGGCCGTAGCGGAATGCTATCTGGATCACATCATCGCTGGTCATGCCGGTGCCGACAAGGAAACGGGCCATGAGGCGAGCCCATGCTTTCAGGTCGCGGGCGGTATAGCCCGTGACGATTGCGTTGCGGGCCCTGCTGCCCGAAGACGTATGAATGCGCACCACCTCTCGCAGCGGCACAGCGAACATGTCGTAGGGATAGCCTTTTTCAAGATCCTCCCGCGTGGTAAACGGCAGATGTGCAATGTCCTTAAGCGAACCGATGTCCTCGGGCAGTATGCCTGCGGCATCAAATGCCCTGCGGTAATGGGCCACATTCAGATATGCTCTGTTAAGTGTAGACTGAAGTCTTTCAAGCTGCAGGAGTTCAAGCTCCTGCCTCGGCATGGTCTCATAGGCCTGTTCGAACATCATAGGATATCTCCTCCCAGGTATGCATCCAGGACCCTCTGGTCACTGCGGATTTGGTTCGGCGTGCCCGACGTGAGCACTTTTCCTTCTGTCATTACGATAATACGATTGCATATATCCATAATAAGATTCATGTCATGCTCTATAATCGCAACAGTCAACTGCAGGCTCGACTTGAGACGTGCGATGAGGCCCGAGAGTTCCTGCGTCTCCTTGGGGTTCATGCCTGCAGCAGGCTCATCAAGAAAAATGATGGCCGGCTTTGATATAAGGGCGCGGGCAATTTCAACCCTGCGCTGGTTGCCGTAGGAAAGGCTCACCGCAGGATGTGACGCCTTATCGGCAATCCCCAGAAGCTCAAGAAGTTCAATGGCATCTTCTTTCAAAAAGCGCTCCTCGCCGCGCTTGCCACTGGTTGACAGCATGCTGCGCCAGTACCCGGCCTTGAGCCGTATGTGGCCTCCCACCATGACATTTTCAAGTACGCTCATGTCGCGGAAAATCTCAAGGTTCTGGAATGTGCGAGCCATGCCGAGCTTGACCCGACGGTGCGGCTTCAGCCGTGTTATCTGCCTGCCTTCGAGCGTAAGGCTTCCTGCATCGGGCAAAAAGAGTCCGGTCAGCACATTAAAGAGCGTTGTCTTGCCGGCGCCGTTGGGCCCGATAACGCCAAGTATCTCGTGCTTGAACACCTCAATTGAGACATCGCAGAGCGCTCGTATTCCCATGAAGTGCTTGGAGATGGCCTGGGCCTGCAGCATTATTCCCACACCTCCCTGTAGCCCTTGCCAAGATAGGCGCGCTGTATCTCGTTGCTCTCCCGCAACTCACTGGTCGGGCCTTCCATGACGACGCGGCCGGTTTCAATAACATAGCCCCGGTGAGCCAGTTTCAGCGCAAGCTTTGCGTTTTGCTCAACCAGAAGGATGCTTAACCCCTCATCTTTGTTCAGCAGGCGTATCTTTTCGTATATATGGCTTGTAACAATTGGGGCCAGGCCCATCGACGGTTCATCCAGCAGCAGCATTCTGGGCCTGGCCATCAGCGTCCTGGCCATGGCCAGCATTTGCTGCTCTCCGCCGGAAAGGGTTCCTGCAAGCTGCTTTTTTCGCTTGCCGAGAATGGGGAAAAGCTGCTCCATCGCCTCAATGTCATGTTTAATCCCAGTCCCGTCATTGCGGGAATAAGCGCCAAGCATAAGGTTGTCGTGCACGGTCAGCCCCCTGAAGAGGCGCCGGCCCTCGGGCACGTGCCCTATACCGCTTTTCAGGATGCGCTCGGGTGGCAGGGTGCTGATCTCGATATCGCCCAGCAGTATACTGCCGGAGGTTGATTTCACAATGCCTGAAATTGTCCTGAGTATTGTGCTCTTGCCCGCGCCATTGCCGCCGATAAGCGCAACGATTTCTCCTGGCATCACATGAAGGCTTGCGCCCTTGACGGCCTGAATCTGTCCGTAGCAGGTGTGCAGGTTCCTGACCTGGAGCACTATCTTTTTCTCCCGAATATTTCGGTAATCTTTACCCTGCCCATAATGCCCTGGGGCCTGAAGACCATCATGGCCACGAGCAGGGCTCCATAAAAAATGTCCTGATAGTCGGCAAGGGGCCTGAGCACTTCGGGCAGCAGTATAAGCAAAACAGCTCCCAGGATTGATCCCGTGATGCTCCCGATACCGCCAAGCACGACCATGGCAAGAACCATGATCGACGTATGCATATTGAATGTGTGCGGATTGATATAGGCGGTATAATGGGCATAGAGGCTGCCGGCCAGACCTGCCCAGAATGAGCTTGTGATGAATGCCATGGTTTTGTAGCCGTAGACATTGATGCCCATAAAAGCAGCCGAGACGTCGTTGTCGCGTATTGCGGCCCAGGCCCTGCCGATTTTCGACTGCTTGAGCGTGCACATGGTGAGTATCATTATGACAAGTACGCCAGACACAAGGGCGAAGAAGCCGGGCTTGGAGTAGAGGGGCGTGCCCAAAAGCGACACAGGCGGTATGCCCACCAGGCCGTCAGCGCCTCCGGTGATCTCAAGGTTCAGGAACACCAGTCCTATGATAATGCCGAACCCAAGCGTCACGATGGCAAGATAATCATCTTTAACCCGC
>CAYNVA010000297.1:0-1696 GCA_964400575.1 uncultured Thermodesulfobacteriota bacterium
CTGCCGGCTTTATAAAAAACAAAAGTACTATTTTTCCAGTATAAGAACCGGCTCTTTGTATGTCAATATAAAATAACTGCCCGCTATTTTGAAAAAAGAGATTTTGTGCTGGAAAAGCGGAGCAACCACTTGACAGAGCTCCCGCAAACCAAATTTTCGGGGTTTCCGCGACCATGACGCCTTGTTTTGAGCGAATAATCGGTCCCCGGCTTTCCGCTGCCCGCCTCAATTATATTGACTCACCGGCAATCTTCTCTTATATATTTATCTATCTGAAACCGGATACCGGCAAATCATTGAGAGGCATCGTGCACACTGCTTTATCAACCGCTGACATTGGAAGCGCGCTGTGTGACGGAGCTCATAACTGAAAGGAGAAACGGGATGGGAAAAATTATCGTTATGTATCACAGCCAGCAATACGGCCACACCGGGGAGCTTGCAGATGCGCTTGCCGAAGGGGCACGCGAGGCCGGGGCACAGGTAGAGAAGATAAACACCAATGAGCGACGGGTCATGCTTGACGAGTTCTTGAGCGCCGACGCAATCGCCATAGGCACGCCCGATTATTACAGCTACGTGGCCGGCACGCTCAAAACATTCTTTGATGATCTGTATCTTTGGGACAAAGCGGGGAAGGCGATAAGCGGCAAACCCGCGGCTTTCTTTTATTCCCATGGCGGCGGCGGGCATGTGCGGCAGAGCCTGGAGAAATTCGGCAACCGCTTCTTTAAACAGGTGGGCGAAACCATTGAGCGGAACCCATCCAATGCAGAGGAAGCACGGCAGAAATGCCGCGCACTTGGCCGGGAGCTGGCGCAAAAAGCAGGCTGAGGAGAGGGGTAAGGGTCAGGGGGCACTATTCACGGTTCGACAGGCCCGCAGCGAGCTTTTCGGCCACCAGGTACTAATCATGGATCAAGGTTAATACTATTGATTAATAGCCGGCTTTCGCGCGCAAGAGGATGACGTGATTAACAACGATATTCTTAAAAAACTCAGAATAGCACTTGAACTGCACGATACTGATATTATTGAAATTCTGAAACTTGCAGATTTCGAGATCAGCAGCTCGGAGCTGAGTGCGCTCTTCAGAAATCCGGAACATAAAAACTACCGGGCGTGCGGGGACCAGCTGCTGCGGCGTTTTCTTGACGGGCTCATCATAAAGCAGCGCGGCCCCCGGAGGCGCCGGCTGGTGCGAAATATTCAAAAGCCGGCAGAGTAACGGCAGTGAGGGACTTAGAGTAAGCTTTTTTTCATAACCCTGGTTGCGCCGCTCTCATAGGCTTTGTCAGGCGGCAGGTTTTTTTCTGCAGCTGCAGCAACCGCCAGCCGGTCGCAGCATTCGTTTTCCGTATTTCCCGCATGGCCCTTCACCCACACAAACTCAACGCTATGTTTGTCGCACAGGTCAAGGAGCTGCTCCCATAAATCATAGTTTTCTGCCGTATCAGTTTTGGTCCGCATCCATCCATTTTTTTGCCACTTGCGCGCCCAGCCCTTTGTCGCAGCATCGACCAGGTATTTTGAATCAGAGATAACAGTGACCTTTGACGGTGTTTCAAGCGCTTTGAGCCCTTCAATGCAGGCTGCGAGCTCCATGCGGTTATTGGTGGTCAGGCGAAAGCCTCCTGACAACTCCAGCCGCTGCCTGCCTTTGAAAATAACCACACCATACCCTCCCGGCCCGGGA
>CAYNVA010000298.1:0-2031 GCA_964400575.1 uncultured Thermodesulfobacteriota bacterium
AGGGCGCCGCCGTCAAACAGGCGCATGCCGCCGCCGGCGCCGCAGCAAATGGTGTTTTCCCGCGTTGCAGCACGCTCGACAAGCGTTATGCCCGGCAGCGCCCTGAGTATATCGCGAGGCGGGTTGAATATCCCCAGGTGCCGTCCCAGATGGCAGGGGTCATGATAGGCAACAGTAAGCTCCTTCTTCCCGGTAAAAGCTATCTTGTTGTCTTTCACCAGCCGGGCCAGGTATTCAACCAGATGATAGACCTTGGGCGCAAGACCGGTGTGCTCTTTGCTCAGCATGTTGCAGCAGCCGGCGCAGAGCGTGACTATTGTTGTGCAGCCAAGGCTGTTGAAAAGTTTTGTATTGTTTGCGATCATCTCTGCAGCAAGGTCTGTGTCGCCGATACGTTTCTGCACGCTTCCGCAGCAGGGCTCCGCAGCCCCGAGTATCCCGAAGTCGACACGAGCTGCCTGCAGGATGGCGGCAGCCTTGCGCGCCCGCCGGCTCAGCTGCGGGTTGAGAGCCATGGTGCACCCGACAAAAAGCAGCACATCTGCATGCTCTTTCTGCGCGTCTTTAAGCTTGAGACCTTTTGCCCATTTTCCCCGCCCTGAGCGCGGCATGCCCCAGGGATTGCCGTACTGGCCTGTGCTGGCAAGCACCCGGTGGTAGGCTTCATCAACAAGCCCGGGAGACTCCCGCAGCAGGTCAGCCCGCAGGGCCTCCACGACGGCAGTATTGTCGACAAGGGGCTTGCCTGTGTCCTGATCAGTGGCGCCGCACTGGGTCATACAGTTGCCACAGAGGGTGCAGCTGTAGGCTGCCCGGGCCAGACCGTCTGAGGGCTCAAGAGCGCCTTCAAGAAGGGCTTGGGCCAGCATGATCTTGCCGCGGGAAGAAAAGTTTTCAAAGCCCGGGCTTGCCTTTTTAACCGGGCAGACATAGGGAACCTTGCCCGTCATCTTGTACCTGCACACGCCGCACTTTCTGCAGCTGTAAATGTAGCCCCGGACTTTTTCAAGCTCTTTCATGGAGGGTTTAGCCATGTCATGCTCCTTTATTATTTAAATAGCTTCCTGCCCACTGCCCTGGATTGAGTATGCCGTTGGGATCAAGGGCCGCCTTCACCGTTTCAAACAGGCGCCTGAATCCCGGAGACCAGCATGAGGCAGTCAGATCGGCCATGAAGCCCTGATTGTAGACATCGATTGAGCCCAGCCCATGGGCGTATTTTTGAAAGTCGGCCATAAGTGTGCGGGCAAATTTTTCAGCCTGCGGGTTGTCGACGTCAGCAAAGAAAGCGTCTATCTCGCCGATTATGGTGCTCGGGTCTGTGGATGTGAAAAACTCCCAGGTCGTACGCACGCGAAGGCCCAGTTTATCGGCTTCCTTCAGCCGCTCGTTGCGCCAGGCGACGAGCTTTTTGTACACGTCGGCGAAGCCCTGCCGGGGCAGGCAGAAGGGCATCCATGCCGCAATGCCGAAGCTGTTAAAAATGGCCATCCAATCCATCTCGCTTTCCTCCCCTGTGGGAGTTCCCATGGCTTCCGCCATGGCGTCGAGCATGAAACTGTGCTTGCCGCCGCACTGATCTGCAAGATCATTAATGATGGCGAGCTTCGCATCGAGCTCGGCTGCGTCATGGCCCTGTATCATGGCCTGCACGGTATAGGGCGAAATTTCATCGGTTTCACCCATGAAATTTCTCATCGCCCCGGCGCCGAAGACCAGCACCGGATCGAAGCGCTGCACCGTGCGGCGCTCCACATGCATGCGCACCAGCTCCAGGGCTGGCTCGATTTCGTCGAAGGCGAAAATTCCGGCCCGCAGCAGGGGCGGGGACTTCGTTATGCGGATCGTGGCCTCGGTCTTAATGCCGAAGGAGCCGCCGTCGCCAATGAACATGCCGGCAAAATCAGGCCCCCCGAGGTTGCGGTTGTAAAAAATCGGCTGATGGATATTAGTGCCGGGGCCGCCGCCGGTCTTCACGATCGTGCCGTCGGCAAGTACCACGGTGATGCTCACGATATCGGGCCACAGGCT
>CAYNVA010000299.1:0-5233 GCA_964400575.1 uncultured Thermodesulfobacteriota bacterium
GTCCCGCCTTGGGGGCATCAGGTGCCGCCTGCAAGGGCGCCTGCCTTGTCTGCCAGGGCTTTCAGCAGATCAAGGTATGACGTTTCAAAGGCCTTTACTCCTTCGGCTTCAAGCTCAGCATACACCCTGGAGAGGCTCACGCCCACGGACTGGATTTGTGCAAGGGTGCCGGAGGCTTTGTCAATATCGGTTTCAATGGTCTGCGCAACAATGCCATGATCGCGGAAGGCATCGATGGTTTTCGGGGGCAGGGTATTGATGGTGTGCGGGCCGATGAGCGTGTCTACATACAGGACATCGCTGTAGTTCGGGTCCTTGGTGCCGGTGCTGGCCCAGAGCACGCGCTGGATGCGGCCGCCTGCTGCAGCAATTTTTTTAAAACGCTCACCGAAGAAGAGCTCCTTAAAGATCGCATAGGTGACCTTTGCCACCTGTATGGCCGCCTTGCCGCGCAGGGGCGAGCCCGGCGAAAGCTTGTCGAGGCCGGCGTCGACCTTGGTGTCGATGCGGCTGATGAAAAAGCTCGCCACGGAGTGAATATCCGCAAGGGGCTTGCCCTGCTGCATGCGTGCCTCAAGCGCTTCGATATAGGTCTGTGCCACCCGGCGGTAGCGCTCGGGATCAAACAGCAGGGTGATATTGACATTTATGCCCTCGGTCAGAAGCTGCCGCACGACCTGGAGGCCCTCTTTCGTGCCGGGAACTTTTATCATGATGTTGGGAAGCGCTATTTCGGCAATGAGCGCCCGGGCTTCGCGGATGCTCTCATCTACCTTGAAGGCAAGCTGCGGGTTGAGCTCTATAGAGACAAAGCCATCATTATGCGCCGTCTGCTCGTATACGGGCAGCAGCAGTTTGCCTGCATCGCGGATGTCCTGCACGGTGACCGCATGGTAGATCGCCTCGGGCTGCGCACCATTGCCGGCCAGCTGCCTGATCTGATCGTCATAGTCGGCGCTTTTGGATACGGCGTTCATAAAGATTGAGGGGTTTGAGGTGATGCCGCAGATGCCGTCGGTTTGGATCATCTGCTTGAGCCTGCCGTCATGCAGTTCATGGCGCTGGATATTGTCGAGCCACAGGCTCTGACCCGCGGCCTTGAGTTGACCGGTTCGTGTGCTCATTATCAGTCCTTTCTCATTGGAGGGGTAGTTTCACTCTGAAGGTGGTCCAGTTCTCCCCGGCGGGGCTTTCAAGTTCTGCAATGCCATTATGCATTACGGTAAAAAGCTTGACGATGGCCAGCCCCTGGCCGCGGCCGTCGCCCGTGCCGCTCTGGAGCGGTCTGCTGTCCTGAGAAAAATTTTTCGTGACTTCCTGGGGCATGCTCCCTGTATTGCCGATTTCGATGACGGCATAAGGGCCTTCAGTGCGCAGCTGTATTTTGAGCACGCCCTTCTGAAGCTCCTCGAGCTTGCGATGGGCATTGTCGATGAGATTGCCCACGATGCGGCCCACCTTTTTCCTGTCGGCGCAGATCTCCAGCTCCCCTTCATCCAGGTTTTGCTCGATTGCGACCTGCGGCGGAAAATAATAGGCCTCAAGGCGCTCGGCAATGACCTCGTTTACGTTGAACACTTCCTTCTGCGCAAACGGGATGCGGTCGGTGATGATGTCGTTGACGGCAAGCATGCTCGTGTACAGCTTGCGGTAGAGTCCTTTGATTTCATCGGCGTCCGCCTCGGGCGAGGCTATCTTTTTGGCATACACCTTTGCAATGGCGCCGAAGGACAGCATGAGGTTGTAGGAATCGTGGCGCTCCTGCGACCGGATGGAGGCCTGGATGCACAGCTCGATGTCCTGGATGAGGGCGTTGAAGAACGACAGGTCATTCTTGTCGATGGGGTTCGACTCTTCCCCGTCCAGCACCAGCACATTGGTTACCGCTTCATTTTCATCCTTGATGGGCACTAAGTAGACATTGCGTATATTGCGCTGGCGGTACAGGTCGCGCGTGGCGCTCATGCGCGGATCGGTCTGCGCATCGTCGATGCGCAGGGCCTGGCCGGTCATCCACACCTCCTGGAAGGCTGGGTGCTCGGCAAACGGGAGCGTCACCCCGTAGCTGTGCGCGAAGGGCTCCAGCGGGTAGCCCGCGATGAGCACCGCCACATTGGAGCCCGAGGCGTCATGCTCTATGGAAAACAGGGCGCAACGCTTGACATTGATGGTTTCGGCGATTTTTGCAACAAGGGAGCTCAGCACCTGATCCAGCGACTGGGTGCGCTTGATGATGGATATGAGCGCCTTGCGGCTGTCCTGGATGATTTGCGAGCGCTTCTGCAGGGCCTGCTTGCGCTTCTGGGCGAACACATAGCTGAAGCGGCTCACAACGCTGGTGATAAGCTTGATTTGTTGCGGGAAGAAGACCTTGTTTTTTTCCTTGAAGTACAGCTGCAGTGTCCCCACCAGCACTTCCATTTTTTCGCCCCCCTCGTAGTCGTACAGCTGAATGGGCAGGGCAAGCATGGAGTTGATGCCCAGAGACAGTATTTTCCCCTTTTCCTTGTACAGGGGCTCGGAGCTGATATCGGGCACGCAGTAGTGGGCTTTTGTGCGTATGACCCAGCCGGCAATGGAATCCTCCTGGTCGATTTCCTCCATGCGCTCGACTGCCCAGTTGTAGGAGCCGCCGGCTATCATGCACTTTCGGATGGGGTCCCATGTGCGGCAGGTCGCGCCGTCGGCGTTCATGAGCTGGGCCGTGTTCATGCACAGGATATTGAGCAGCTCATTGGCGCCGATATCGGGTGAAATGTTCATGACGCCGTCGGCAATGCCGATGATGCGTTCAAGGTCGATCCAGGGGTTGTCCAGCAGATAGGCTATGCGCTCGTAATCGCTGCAGAGAAAGGGCAGTATGCCGCGTTTTGCCGGATCCCGCAGGAGGTCCCGCACAGCAGGGTTTTTTTCAAAATACTGCACTATGTCGTTGATGTCGGTGGCGGTCATGGCGGGCCTTAGAGTTATAGTGAAGTTATAGTATAAAAGGAGCGGAATGTGCAAATAAAAAAAAACCGGCGGGCTCTGCGCTCGAGCAGCGAGCCTTCTGCTTCCTCCCGGCAGATGAGCATAAAAAAAGCACGAAATCGGAATTTCGTGCTTAAAGGCCTTGGTTCACTGCTGCGGTAATTAATATGCTACCGCCGCTGCGGCATCAATAAGGCCGTGTCCGTAGAAATCGTCCCGGCCAGGATCCCCGAGGTCCACAGCCGTATCGGTAAGGGCCTGCCTGATTTCATCAGGCCCCCAGTCCGGATGTATGGACTTTATCAGTGCCGCAACGCCCGCAACATGAGGGCTTGCCATTGATGTGCCCATCATGGAATAGAACCCCCAGCCGACAGCAAAGCGGGTGAACCCGAAATGGAGTGTGAATGTTTCCTGCAGTATGGTGTCGCTTGTGCCGTCTGCGTTGAAGTCATCCCGGCTGCCGCCCGGGGCAACCAGGTCAAGCTCAGGTCCTCCGTTTGAATAAAAGGCACGGCTGCCCGTGGCGTCTATGGCACCGACGGCGATAACCTGTTCATAGGCAGCAGGATAGCTGACCGGGGTAAGGGAGTCTGCGCTTGCGTCATTGCCGGATGCGGCCACAATGACAACCCCGTGTTCATCGGCATAATTAACAGCTTCCTGCAGCGCACGTCCGCCCCTTGAACTGCCAAGGCTCATGTTGATGATCTGCGCGCCATGGTCTGTGGCCCACCGTATGCCTGCGGCCAGCGTAGCATTGGACCCGAAGCCGTACCGGTTGAGCACCTTGACAGGCAGAATCCAGGCATTGTAGGCAATGCCGGCAACGCCTGCCGTATTGCCGGTCTGCTGGCCGATGGTGCCCGCAACATGAGTGCCATGGGAGTGAAAGTCCTGCCAGCGGCTTTGTATGTTGAGGAAGGCATTATAGCCGTCAAGCAGGCGATCGCCGAAACCGTCGGTTCCGTAGGGGCTTACGCCCGTGTCAAGCACCGCTACCGTTACACCCTCACCGGTACTTGTATTCCAGGCTGTTTCCATGTTGATGAGCTGGAAGTTCCATTGATCTGGGTAGTCGGCATCGTTGGGAATGGTGAAGGCATGCACTGGATAGTTGGGCTCGGCATAGACCACATCCGGGTTGCTGGCAAGAACGTCGATGACGCGCTTGAGATCGGCACCAACCGGCAGTTTGAGCACCCTGAAATGATCCCGGTAGAAGGTGCGCAACTGCTGTCCGCCGCAGGTTTTCCCAAGAGTGGTTTTTGCCTGCTCCGCAATTCCGGGTTTGAATTTAATGATAATCTCCCGTGCATTTTCCTCTGCCCGCGCTGCGGGCGTCAAGGAAGACAGGAACAGGAGAACTGCAGTGAGCAATATTTTATGCAGGAGCGACATAGGGTACACTATAGTTTATTATTCTTATTAAACCGGCCAGAGCCTGAATGGTTGCAGAGCCAGCAGGTGCAACTGTTTCTGGGGTTAAAAAAGCCTCAAGGAAGCAGCGTTCCTCAAGGCTTTCGAAAGTTTTTTAAACAACGGGGCTCACATGTTATTCAAGAATTGCGCTCACACTCATTGTTGCCGGGAAATCAAGCCCGCCTGTGGTGTATATAATACCGGTGAATATAACACCGACAGCCACGTCTGGCACGGGAATACTGAAGGCTATGGCCGCCGTGCCGTATGCATAGTTGAGCACGGGCGTGGTTAAGCCGACGACATAACCGGCCACAAAAAAGATCAGTTCTTCGCCCTTTTTGAGCGCTGTATTGTTGGTGAACGACAGTGTCAGCGTACCTACTCCGTAGGTTGCGATGTATATTGAATGCAAACCGCCAGGGCCGCCAAACGTTGTGTCAAGATCGAAAGCGATTCTTCTTGCATGGTTTGGCGAGAGAACAATGAGGTCGGCATTGCCGAATGCGCCTTGAGGGGCAATTTTTGCAAAACCCGCAGTGCCTGACAGCGCCATAATGGCTATGGCCGCCATGAAAATGCCGGTAATTTTTCGTATGCTTTTCATCGCCCTCTCCTTTTTAAAATAGTTTCCGTTTACTTTGCGACCGCCCAATTAAAGGTTATGGAAAACGGAACCGGCAGGTTAACATCGCCGGTAATATTCTTTATATAGGTCCCGACCAGCGCAAGTCCGTAGGTGGCTTTCATTTTGACGGTTTTGACCAGGGGAAGGGGCGCGGCTGATGTCACGTTGATGAATACCGGCGTGCCGCCAACGGGGTAGGCAAAGCCGATCAGG
>CAYNVA010000300.1:0-4113 GCA_964400575.1 uncultured Thermodesulfobacteriota bacterium
GTAAAAAAAACCCGCACCGGCAACCTTATACCGGTATATCGGGAAATAATCGCCGATACGGAAACTCCGGTATCGGCATTCATGAAGCTCTTCGCCTCAAAATACTGCTTTCTGCTCGAGAGCATTGAAGGCGGCGAGAAATGGGCCCGCTACAGCTTTATCGGCATTGACCCCTCAATCATTTTTACCAGCAAGGGCCGCAGGGTTACGATTCGGCGGGGCACGGCGGTTGAAGAAAAAGAATGCGCGCGTCCGCTTGACGAGCTGCGCCTGCTCATGCAGCGCTATCATCCGGTTGAAATTCCCAGCCTCCCGCGCTTTTATGGCGGAGCGGTAGGTTATATAGGCTATGATATGGTCAGGTTTTTCGAGCGGCTGCCTGACGCTACCCAGGATGATCTCGGCTGGAATGATGCCTGCCTCATGATTACCGACACGCTGCTCATTTTCGACAATCAGCAGCATACTATGAAAATCGTCTGCAATGTGCATGTTGATGAGGCCAGGGATATTCATGGGGCGTACCAATCCGCTGTTGCAACCATAGAGCATGTCATCGCGCTGCTTCAGAAACCGGTCAAAAAAATACACCCTTCCGCTCCGGCTTTGCCCGGCGTTGTCAGTTCTAATGTTCATAAAAATGATTTTAAGCATATAGTGAAAAAGGCTAAATCCTATATTCGCTCTGGAGATATTATCCAGGTTGTGCTGTCCCAGCGTTTTGAAACCGATATGGGCACAGACCCTATAAATCTTTACCGCGCTCTGCGCATTGTCAACCCCTCACCGTATATGTATTGTATCCGCATGGACAAAGATTTTATTATCGGATCATCACCGGAAGTTCTTGTGCGTCTGGAGAAAAACGATATTGTCGTTCGGCCCATTGCCGGGACCCGCAGCCGCGGCAGGGATGATAAAGAGGACAGGCAGCTTGAAGATGAACTTCGCCGGGACCCCAAAGAAGTCGCTGAGCATATCATGCTTGTGGACCTAGGCCGCAACGATGTGGGACGAGTTGCTGAAATGGGCTCAGTGAGCGTTGAGGATTTTATGGTCGTGGAGCGCTATTCCCATGTTATGCATCTTGTATCAAGCGTCAGGGGCAGGCTCAGGAAGGGCAGCGATGCTTTTGATCTGTTTGCAGCGACTTTTCCGGCAGGGACGGTATCGGGAGCCCCAAAAATAAGGGCAATGGAGATTATTGAAGAGCTGGAACAGAACAAAAGGGGCCCGTATGCGGGGGCTGTCGGGTATTTCAGCTTTTCGGGCAATATGGACCTGTGCATTACCATTCGCACCATGTTTGTAAAAAACGGAAAAATATACTTTCAGGCGGGCGCCGGCATCGTTATGGATTCAAAGCCCGAGAATGAGTATATCGAGACAGTCAATAAGGCAAAAGCCATGGTGCGTGCCATTACAAAGGCTCATGAGGGACTGTAAATGCTTTTGATGATCGATAATTATGATTCATTCACCTACAATCTCGTGCAGTATTTCGGCGAGCTTGGTCAGCAGGTTAGCGTTTACCGCAATGACGCTCTAACTCTTGATAAGATTGATATGCTCAAACCCCGGATGATCGTCATTTCACCAGGCCCAGGCAGACCCGCTGATGCAGGAATATCTAAAGCGCTGATAGGCCGGTTCAAAGGCGTTTATCCCATACTGGGCGTATGCCTGGGGCATCAATGCATCGGTGAAGTATTCGGCGCGGCTGTGGTGCGTGCACAGCGCATCATGCACGGTAAAACATCTGCAGTCTTCCATGACGGCAAAACGATTTTCAGAGGGCTTCCCAGTCCTTTCGAAGCAACGCGCTACCATTCGCTCATCGTCAAAAAAGAAACCCTGCCGGACTGTTTCGCCGTGAGCGCCTGGACCGATCATGATGAAATCATGGGCATACGCCATCGCGCCTATCCGGTTGAAGGAATTCAGTTTCATCCGGAGTCAGTGCTTACAAGCTGCGGGAAACAGCTGCTGCGGAATTTTCTTGCTGATGCAGAGCGGTATAGCAATAAAAAATCAAATCGCAAGAAGGGTTAACATGAAAAAAGTCCTGGTGACGGGCGGTGCCGGCTATATCGGCAGTCATGCCGTAAAGCTGCTGCTTGAAAAAGGTTTTGAAGTAATTGTGTTTGATAACCTGACACGCGGCTACCGTGACGCTATTGATGTTTTGAGGTCTTTCGGAAAACTCGGCTTTGTCAAAGGTGATTTGCGCAATCCCGACGATATAGAGGCTCTTTTAAAAAATACCGGCATCGACGCTGTTATGCATTTTGCAGCTTTGTGTCTGGTCAATGAATCCATGGAACAGCCCCAGCTGTACTTCCATAACAACACTATCGGTACATATAATTTACTTGAAGCTATGCGTAATAAGGGCTTGAAAAAACTTATATTTTCATCAACTTGTGCAGTGTATGGCGAGTCCCAGTATCTGCCGGTTGATGAGTTGCATCCTGTGCAGCCTGCCAATCCCTATGGCGAAAGCAAGCTTCTCTCCGAGAAGATGATAGGCTGGTATGGCGCTATTCACGGATTTTCCTATACGATTCTGCGCTACTTCAATGTCTGTGGCGCAAGCTCGGATGGCTGCATCGGAGACAGCAAAAAGCCTTCGCAGCTTCTTATGCAGAATGCCGTACGCGGCGCCATGAAAATTGAGCCGTTTTACCTGACCTGCCCCGTGGTTGATACTGCTGATGGAACGCCGGTTCGCGACTATATAGATGTCGAGGACCTGGCGGCGGCCCATGCGGCCGCCCTGCAGTATCTGGAAGCCGGCGGCGCAAGCGATATTTTCAATCTTGGTACTGGAGCAGGCTACAGCGTGAAGCAGATTGTATCGAAAGTTGGAGAAGTGTGCGGGGTCTCCATTCCCATGGTCAGGGGGGAGACCCGCAAGGGAGAATATGCGAGCATATATGCCCGCCCGGATAAGGCAAATGACACGCTGCACTGGAAGACCAGAAAAGACCTCACAGCAAGCATCAGAAGCCTTCAGAAATGGTATGAAGGCCATCCGCAGGGATTTGCCCGCTGAGCCAATTTTAGTGGTCAGGCCCTCGTCCCCGCTTCAGCCTCTACAGTATATGAGGCTTTATCTTCCCGCCGATGCTTTCACTAAATAAACGGCTGCAACACCGCTTTCAAATATGAAGCTTTTATCAACGGCAAGCTGGTGTTGTCTTATGAGCTCATCCAGACCCTGTCGGGCTATGAAGTCACGATAATTCATGAAATGCTCCAGCCCCGCGCTCAATTCAATCAGGGTGACCACCAGCTTCCATAACCAGCCCCTGGGCGGCGGATAAGGCCCGAAATGATAATCCATGAGCATTATACGGCCGGCTGTCTTAACCACGCGCCTGCACTCCTGCAGTACGGCAGACCTGAGCACGGCGGGCATTTCGTGCAGCACCAGCACCATGGTGACAAGATCAAATGTTGCATCGTCAAAAGGCATATGCGAGGCGTCGAGCATATGCAGTTCTGTTGCAGTGCCGAGCTTTTGCCGAGCGATTGCGAGCATTGAGGCAGAGAGGTCGATGCCGACAAGCCTGCAGCCGGTTTTTTGATACAGCACCAATTGCGTCCCGGTACCGCACCCGACGTCGAGAATCGAAAGGTTCTCCCGAGGCGGGTAGAGATGCAATCCAACCGCTCTCAATCTGTGCGCCGCAGGTTCATAGAAACGATCATACAGTCTGGCATGAAACCTATAGGGATCTTGTTTCATAGCCCATCCTTCTAGAAACGGTTGATACCATTACATCTGTGCTTTCCAATAGGGCAGGGCCTGTCGGTCAAATCGAAGAGCGTGCAGAAACAGTGTCAGGTTACACGCAGACAATTTCAGTGCAGGTGCGTCTCTCAATCTGACCTGAAAGAAAAGCACATCGCAAGGGTGGGGGCAGCCGGGCACTTCTTTGTTGCGTGATGTTTTTATGCTTTTTTGACTACATCCAAAAAATCCGCCATCGGCAGAGCGGTCATGGTCTGCGCAGTCACCCGCCCTTTAGCGCATATCTGCAGTATGGCCGCGGTGAGGGCTTTTTCATCGGGAAGCTCTCCAACCGTCATGACATCATAGGGGCCGAT
>CAYNVA010000301.1:0-2088 GCA_964400575.1 uncultured Thermodesulfobacteriota bacterium
CGGTATAGCCGAACATTTTTTCGGCTCCGGCGCTCCAGTATATGATTTCGCCCTTATCATTTGCCAGAATGATGGCATCAGGGGATGATTCTGAGATTATACGGAAACGCTCCTTCAGGAATTCTTGTTTTCGTTCAGACAGGCGCAGTTTTCTAAAAAACAGGTAGAGCAGAATCCAGTAAATACAAACAGCTGCCAGCACAATACTTAAGAGATAATTTCTACTGGTAATGCCAAGGCGGAATATTTCCCGGGGAAGCAGCACCTTCACCTGAACAACCGGCCCCCCGTCAATATCTTTCAGCCACAGGTACCCGCAGATGATGTCCCTGCTCTGTACCTGAATCCGTATAGTGCTTTGTGATTCAGGATCATGATTTTCTGCCGGAAAGGCAGGCGGTCTATCTGAGCTGTGTGGATTTACAAGCTCAATTTTTGCATGGGTTAATTCCATGAGCTTAGCCAGGTAGTGAGCATCCATACATCTGCCGATGATCAGAGTCCCGCCTACTGGGCCTTCTCCCGAACTTTTAGTTACAGGACGGCAGGCAATCAAAAGGGGCATATTCTCATGGATGATAATTCCTGTAATGAATGATGCCTTGCCCGGCTGAAGCAGTGCGAATTTTTTATCAAAAAACTGATGCGCATGGCTCACCGTAGCGGTCGGCGTGCCGGATTCCAGATCAAACTCTTTTGCAAACAGTTGCGCACCGGCATTAGTAATAAAAACAAGCATATTTATGTTGAGTCGTGAAAAGGTTTCATCAGTGAGATTTGTCTCAATAAATTCCTTGTTTTTATTTTTTACAAAGCTATAACTTTCATCCCACATGGCATAATCGCCGGCCAGGCTGTTGAGCTGCTGCAGTTCATTATTTAAGGCCTCCCGCACGCGAAGGGTATTTTTCAGCGTGTCATTATATTCAAGCTGCGTAATACCTTTTATGAGAATCACTGAAGCAACATACAAAGTTGCAACCAGGACTGCCAGACTCAGGATTAATACGGTGAGCAGAGGGAAGGAGTTTGCAGATAATCCCAGGCGGGCGCCCTTTTGCAGATTAAAAATACGCATGAAACAATCCCTTTTCTATGAGCCATTACAAGGGCTTCGCGATTAGCCCAAACGTACAACTTCTACCGAGGAGCAGCTGTGAGCGCCTTTTTTAGTGGGGTAGCGGTGTTATAACTGCTTTTTCCAGTCAAATATACCATATTTTTTAAGAATCTCTAACAGTTTATCTGACGCCCGCACTTCATCCTGTCGCTGTCAAACCGTTTGCGAACAAAAAGGATGCCATGTGCACATTACACAAAACATTCAACCGTCAGAAAAATTAAAACATGATGTGGTTTTTTATAAAAAAACTTGAATAAAAAACACTTGCAAACTACATTAGAACAAGTGTTCGGCCCGCCCAACAAAAAGCGCTTGATCTAAACAAACTAAACCATAAACATATAAGACGGAGGAGAACTGCCATGGCTGACAAAAAGAAGCTCACCACCAATGCCGGCGCCCCTGTTGCCGACAACCAGAACACGATGACCGCAGGCCCGCGCGGCCCTGCGCTGCTGCAGGATGTCTGGTTTTTGGAGAAGCTTGCCCATTTCGACCGCGAGGTGATACCCGAGCGGCGTATGCATGCCAAGGGCTCGGGCGCTTACGGGACATTCACTGTTACCCATGATATTACGGCCTACACCAAAGCAAACATATTTTCAAAAGTCGGCAAGAAGACCGATCTGTTTGTCCGCTTCTCCACGGTTGCCGGCGAACGCGGCGCAGCCGATGCCGAGCGGGATATCCGGGGCTTTGCCATGAAATTTTACACCGAGGAAGGAAACTGGGACCTTGTGGGAAACAACACACCGGTATTTTTCCTGCGCGACCCGCTGAAGTTTCCTGACCTGAACCATGCAGTTAAGCGCGACCCCCGCACTAACCTGCGCAGCGCCCTCAACAACTGGGACTTTTGGACCTCGCTGCCCGAGGCACTGCACCAGATCACTATCGTCATGAGCGACCGGGGCATTCCAGCCAGCTACCGCCACATGCACGGTTTCGGCAGCCACACCTTCAGC
>CAYNVA010000302.1:0-1573 GCA_964400575.1 uncultured Thermodesulfobacteriota bacterium
TTCCGTCATCACCTTCCATAAAAAATCAAGCGGCCTGCCCACGGATGCCTGCGTCAAGCATTACCAGTATCGCGGCATCAGGTATGTCCTGAAAAGCCTGTTCGCCAAAACCCGGGCGCGAAAAAGCTGGATCGCGGGAAATGCTCTCCTGGTGCGGGGCATCAGCACCCCCCTGCCTCAGGCGCTGGTGGAGCGAAAGTTCGGGCCGTTTGTTGTGGAGAGCTTTCTGATAACGCAGTGGTTTGAAGGCGCCCGGGAGCTGAACGACTACGTCACCCACCTTGATCAGAAGAGCGTTTCTTCAGCTGTTAAACATGCGTTCATTACATCTCTTGCCGAAACAGTACGGGACCTCCATGAAAAGGGAGTGTATCACGCGGACCTGAAGTCCACCAACATTCTGGTGCAGGAGCAGGCAGATTCAGCCTGGCGCTTCAGCTTTATTGACCTCGACCGGGTAGCATGTAAAGATACCCTTTCATTTTATGAGCGGGCCAATAACCTTGCGCAGATAAACGCTTCGGTAGCACGTTTGGTCACTGCAAAAGAGCGCTTGAAATTTTTCTTTGTTTACGCTAAAGGAACTGAGCTTTTTAGAGAGCGGAAAAAATATTACCAGGAAATTTTAAAGATCAGCCGCGCCAAGAACACTGCACCTTTTGGCGTTATTTTTCGTTAAACATAACCGCAGAGCATAATAATCCTTCAGGCACGGCATGAAAATACTGCACATATTCAGCAACTGGAAATGGACCGGACCGGCAGAGCACGCGCTGAACACCGCCGTCATGCTCAAGCGCGCGGGGCACGAGGTGACGTTTGCCTGCGCAGCGCCGCCCGCGGAAGCGCCCGAATCCCTTGCCGCGGCAGCCATAAAGGCCGGAATCATCCCGGTCACCGCGTTTGCCCTCAACAAGCATTTCAACCTTACGCACAACTTCTCTGATATATTCAGGCTGCGGTCATTTCTCAGGAAAGAGAAGTTTGACCTGATCCACACCCACATGACCAACGACCATCTTCTGGCAGGATGCGCCGCCCAGCTCATAAAGGGGAGAACCCCGATTGTCCGCACCTGCTATGACGGCACCGGCATCAGGAGAACGCTGAAAAACCGGCTGCTGCTCTCAACGATGACCGACGGGCTGATAACCATCTCTGACAGCACCCGCAGGCAGATCATGGGTCATTATTCAGTGCCGGCAAAAAGAATCTGGAAGGTGCACGTACCGGTAGACCTTGCCCGGTTCAATCCTCAGGCAATAGAGAACTGCCGGGCTCAGTACCGGCTCTCACATGATGACATTGTGGGAGGGATTGTGGCGCGAGTGCAGAAGCACCGGCGCTTCGGCGTGCTGCTGGAGGCGCTGGCGATAGTGCTGCGGGAGTTTCCCCAGCTGAAATTCATGATTATCGGCCGCGGCACCCACATATAGGAGATCGCCATAAAGCCATCCATGAAAATGGGCATACGGCCAAATCTCATCTTTACCGGCTATAAGGCACAGGACTTTACTGCAACCCTTGCCTGCCTCAACTTCAAGGTGTTCCTGGTGCCGGGAAGCGACGGGGC